>NZ_FMXO01000015.1 GCF_900104215.1 Desulfonatronum thiosulfatophilum
TTGGCGCGTTGGATTGGTACGTGCAGCAGCGGTTTGGTCGTTTTCTGACGACCAGGAGCCAACGGCGCAGCCGACGTCTGGGTGAAGGTTCGCTGTATGCGGCCTTGCAAGGCCTGGGGTTGGTCTACCTGCGTAAGAGATACAAAAGCCGTCAACTCCTTGTGAATGCCTGTGGCTGAAAGATTATCGGAGAGCCGTATGCGGGAAAACCGCACGTACGGTTCGACGAGGGGGCGCTGATGTCCGGAATGCATATCAGTAGACACGTAGTAGTCGCGTGCGACGAGGCGTTCGGTAAAAGTCCTGAGTGACGAAGGAATTAGCGCTCTACTCTACACATTTTTTTTTGCGATTGCGATTCCGATTGCGGTTCCGATTGCGATTTCGACCACGAGCATGAACTGATATTTCATCTGCTCCCGATCTATGAAACCTTGCTTCCCGGCGGGACCTGATTCGAGGGAGCGAGAAGTCGCAGCCCTTCCGGAGAGTGCACGGCCAGGACCATGCCCTGGGACATTGCGCCGCGCAGTTTGCGGGGCTTCAGGTTGGCCACCACCACAACCTGGCGTCCGATCAGGTCATCCGGTTTCCAGTACTCGGCAATTCCGGCCACGATGCTCCGCGCCTCTGGTTCAGCCAGATCCACATGCAGGTGCAGCAGCTTGTCCGCCCCCTTGACCGGCTCGGCTGAAAGTACCGTACCCACCCGCAGATCCAGGCGCTGAAAATCGGCAAATTCCATCAATTCCGGAGTGGGTTCGACAGCCTTGGCAACTTCGGACGCGACTGTTCCGGAGCCTGACGAGCCGTCAGCGATCTTGGATTTGGACTTTCCGCTTTTCGGGGCCGCGGCATTCTCGTCGCGGCCTTGGGCCGACTTCGCGGTTTCGAGCCGGGGAAAAAGGCTGGAGGATTGGGCGACTTCCGTTCCCGGCTCCAGCGCTCCCCAACGCAAGACCTCGTCCGCCAGATGCGGCCATAATTTCGCGGATCTGCGCTCGCCGAGCTGGGCCAGCATGGTTTCGCTTTCCTCGGGCATCACCGGCCAGAGATGAACGGCAATCTTGCGCATGCCTTCGAGGAGCGTATACATCACCGTGCCCAGTTCATCGCTGCGCTGCTCCTTGAACAGGGTCCATGGCTGGGACGCGTCCACGTACTTGTTCAGCGCCCGGACCAGGGTCCACAAGGACTCCAGGGCCATGGAAAACTGGAAGCGCTGAAAATGGGCCTGGAAATTTTCCAGGCATTCCGAGGCCAGGACGTGCAGATCTTCTTCAGTCTGACTGATGGGTCCAGGAGCCGGCGCCTTTCCCTGAAAGTACTTGTGCGTCATGCTCAGCACGCGGCTGAACAGGTTTCCCAGATCATTGGCCAAGTCCGCGTTGAACCGCACCCGCAGGGCATCCTCGGACACGTTGGCATCCTGCCCGAACTGCATCTCCCGCAACAGAAAATACCGAAACGGACCGCGCCCGTATTTTTTGGCAAAATCCAGCGGCTCCACCACATTGCCCAGGCTTTTGCTCATCTTGGTATCCTGGACCAGCCAATAGCCGTGGACATTGAGGTGCCTGTACAGCGGCACCCCGGCGGACAGGAGCATGCAGGGCCAGAATATGGCGTGTGGCTTGAGAATGTCCTTGGCCACCAAATGCTGAGCCTGGGGCCAGAATCGCTGGAACCGCTCACCCTCAGGCCATTCCAGGGCGCTGATGTAGTTCAGAAGCGCATCGAACCAGACGTAGGTTACGTAGTCCGTGTCAAAGGGCAGTTCGATACCCCAGGACAACCGGCTTTTCGGTCGGGAAATGCACAGATCCCCGAGATCCTCGCGCAGCAGTCCCAGCACTTCATTGCGGTAACGCTCCGGGCGGATGAAATCCGGATTGGCCTCGATGTGTTCACGCAGCGGCCCCAGGTACTTGGACATTCGGAAAAAATAGTTCTTCTCCTGGATGAACTCCGGTGCCGTGAGATGGTCAGGACAGAGACCGTCCCGAAGCTCTTTTTCGGTATAGAATCGTTCGCAGCCGAAGCAGTAGTGCCCGCCGTACTCCCCGTGATAGATGTCCCCGCGGTCGTAAATGAGTTGCAGGAAACGCTGCACGGTGCGGACATGACGAGGCTCGGTGGTCCGGATGAAATCATCATGCTCGTAGCCCAGCTCGCCCCAGAGGGAACGGAACCGAGCGCTGATCATGTCGACATAGGCCTGGGGAGTTTCGGCATGGGCTTCGGCGGCCTGGACGATCTTGTCGCCATGTTCGTCCGTACCGGTCAGAAAAAAGGTATCCCGGCCCATCAACTTCTGAAAACGGATCATGGAGTCGGCGACGGCCGTGGTATAGGCATGCCCCAGATGGGGCTTGGCGTTTACATAGTAGATGGGGGTGGAAAGAAAAAAAGATTGCAAGGAAAACCTCTGTGCTATGGTTTCAGCTCTTGTCCGGGGTAGCGGACGTCTGCTGCTTCTTGGTCTTGCGACGGGAAGAACGGGAACGACGCTTGGATTTGCCGGGATTCTCAGCGACAGGGCCTTCCTGACGCGGCGTTTTTCGACCGGACTTCCGGGATTTCTTTGGCGGCTGAGATTCCGAAGCAGGCTCGCTGCCCGATTGGACCTGATTTTTCTCCGGTTTCGGCGACGCGGTTTCCGCAACCGTCTGGATCACAGCCGGAAGCATCCTGCTGTTTTTCGGATGGACAGGCTGTTCCGACCGCACCGGCTGCACCGGTTCCCGCGCCCCGGACAGGATCCGCTTCCATTCGTCAAGATCGATTTCCTTTTCGCCCCCCGGTTCCAAAAAGATGGACAGGGTGCGCCGGAAATAGTTGGCCCGAATGACTTTTGCCGAACCAAGAAGCGTGGTGTACCGCTTCCCGATCTTCGGACATTGATTCAGAAATTCGTCATAATTGGGCTGCTCGAAACTCAGGCAGCACAGCAGACGATTGCACACTCCGGAAATCTTCGCCGGATTCAGAAACAGGTTCTGTTCCTTGGCCATCTTGATGGTCGAGGGAGCAAACTGCCTCAAAAATCGTTGACAACAGACAAGCTGGCCGCAATTGCCCAGTCCTCCGAGCATCTGCGTTTCATGACGCGCGCCTATTTGGCGCAGTTCGATGCGTGTACGGTAGGATCGCACCAGATCCTTGACCAATTCCCGGAAATCGATCCGGTTGGGCGCCGTGAAGTAGAAAATGATCTTGCTGCCGTCAAAAAGGACTTCCACCTCCACCAGCTTCATGTCCAGGCCCCGTTCCACGATGCATTGCCGGCAATACTGATGCGCGTTGCGCGCCAGTTCCCGGTTGTCACGGTCACGGATCAGGTCTTCTTCGGTGGCTGGTCGAAAAATTGCCTGCAGATCCTCCGAGGAGCCCCTGGAATTGGAATCTTCGCCGTTTTGAACAGCCGTGGACTCGCGGTGCTGTCGTGACGGCTCAGCCTTGGCCTCGAGTGGGACGGGAGGTTCATCCGAGGCGGAGTTGGAGGAGGTCTCGGAATACAGCACCTTGATCCTATCCTGGGACGAGACATCCGGAAGCTTCGACCCTGCGCTTTCAAAAACAGCCAGGGGCGTGGTGCGTTCCACCTTGCCCATGTGGATTTCACCCTCCACCTGGACCAGAACGTGGTCGCCGACCGTGACGACATACGGCTCCGAACGATAAAAGAGCATCCGATTTCCGGAGGCAATGCGAACGGCGAGGATATTGCTCATGCCGTTTCCATCAGGCTGACACCAACTGTCGCGCCTGTTCGATAACCTGGGGAATTCCGGCCGGGTTGCCGCCTCCAGCCTGGGCCATGTCCGGCCGACCGCCGCCGCTGCCGCCGACCAGGGGCGCCAGGGCCTTGACCAGGGCGGAAGCGGTGAAGCGGTCATGCAGATCCTTGCTCACCGAAACAATGAGCATGGCCTTGCCGTCCGTCTCGGCAACCAGAACAATCACTCCGGATGACATCTTGGAGCGCAGGTCGTCCATCATTTCCCGCATCGCCTTCACGTCCCGGACATCCACGGCCGTGGCCAGAAGTGGAACACCGTTCACGTCCTGAAGCTGAGCCAGAAGATCCTTGCCTTTTCCGGAGAGCAGCTGGCCTTCCAGGGCTTCCTTTTGTTTGGTGATTTCACGGTTCTGGGCCAGCAGAGTCTGGAGTTTTTCCGGAAGGCCGCTGGGAGGCACCTTCAGCAGGGTCGCGGCCTCCCGCAGCACGGCTGCCTGCCCCCGCCAGTGCTGTAAAGCTCTGGTCCCGGCCAGGGCCTCGATCCTGCGCACTCCGGCAGCAATCCCGGATTCGGAGAGAATGACGAAACTCCCGGCCTGGCCCGTGGAGCGCAGATGGGTGCCGCCGCACAGTTCCGTGGAAAAGCCGGGCACGCTGACTATGCGCACCTCAAGACCGTATTTCTCGCCGAAAAAGGCCAACGCACCCCGCTGCTGGGCTTCTTCCGGCGTGGTCACAACCACGTCCAGGGCCACATCGGCCAAAATGGCCTGATTCACCGCGTCCTCCACGGCCCGCAGCTCGTCGCTGGTCATGGCCATGGTGTGGGTGAAGTCGAAGCGCAGGATGTCCGGCGAGACAAAGGAGCCGGCCTGGCGGACATGATCGCCCAGGACCGTGCGCAGGGCGGCCTGGAGCAGGTGAGTACAGGTATGATGCCGGGCCGTGTCCAGGCGCAATTGTTCGCCCACGGCCAGTTCCGCCTCCTGGTCCAGAAACAGCTCGCCCTCCCGGACGGTGACCCGCTGCACGGCCAGGTCCGGACCGGCCTTGACCACATCGTCCACCAGCGCCAGACCCGTGGCTGTGCGCACCTCGCCCTGGTCGCCCGCTTGGCCGCCGGAAGCCGCGTAGAATGGAGTTTTTACCGCTACCAGCCAACCCTGCTCGCCGGTCTTGAGCGTTTCCACGTTCTCGCCTCGGGCATCGGTCAGGGCCGTGATCCGGCTGGAAATCGCGTAATCGTCGTAGCCCACGAAACGGGTGGTCAATCCGGCCTCCAGCATGTGACCGAACATGACCGAGGGATCGTTTTCCCCGCTGCCCTTCCAGGCCTTCTTGGCCCGCGATTTCTGCTCGGCCATGCAAACCCGGAAACCGGCCTCGTCCACGCCGAATCCCTGCTTGCCGGCCACGTCATGGACGATATCCAGGGGAAATCCGAAGGTGTCGTAGAGCTTGAAGACAGTTTCCCCGGAAACCTGCCGCTCGCCCCGGGCCGCAAGGGCCTCCAGTTCTTCGGAAAGCAGCTTCAATCCCTTGTCCAGGGTCTGGCCGAAGCGTTCCTCTTCCTGGCTTACCACCCGGACCATGAACGTCCTGTTCTCCAGCAGCTCGGGAAAAGTTTCGCCCATGCGCACGGTCACATCGTCGCAGACCTTGTGCAAAAACGGTCCGGAAAGTCCAAGCAGTCTTCCGAAGCGGAAAGCGCGGCGGATCAACCGGCGCAGGACGTACCCGCGTCCCTCGTTGGAGGGCACGATGCCGTCGGCCACCAGGAAGGCGACGGATCGGCTGTGGTCCGCGATGACGCGCATGGCCGTGTCGATTTCCTCGGACTCCCCGTATTGCCTGCCGGAAAGCTCTCGGATATGGGCGATCAACGGCGTGAACAGGTCGGAGTCAAAGTTGGAGAAGACTCCCTGGCAAACCGCGCTGATCCGCTCCAGTCCCATGCCGGTGTCGATGCTCGGCTTGGGCAGCGGATGCAGGGTTCCGGAAGCGTCGCGTTCGTACTGCATGAACACCAGATTCCAGATTTCCAGGTACCGGTCGCAGTCGCATCGGCCGATGCCGCAGTCCGAGCCGCAGGACATGGCCTCGCCCTGGTCGATGAGTATTTCCGAACAGGGACCGCAGGGGCCGGTATCGCCCATGGACCAGAAATTGTCCTTTTCATCCAGACGGAAAATACGCTCCCGGGGAACGGCAGCCACCTGCTCCCAGATCCCGATGGCTTCGTCGTCGTCCCGGAAGACCGTGACATACAGCCGCTCCTTGGGCAGACCCAGCTCCTGTGTCAGGAAGCGCCAGGCAAAGTCGATGGCCTCGGCCTTGAAATAGTCGCCGAAGGAAAAATTGCCGAGCATTTCGAAAAAAGTGTGGTGCCTGGCCGTGCGCCCGACATTTTCCAGGTCGTTGTGCTTGCCGCCCACGCGCAGGCATTTCTGGGAACTCACGGCCCGGTTGGAGGCGCGTTTCTCCTGCCCCAGGAAGGCTTTCTTGAACTGGACCATGCCCGCGTTGGTGAACAGCAGGGTCGGGTCCTCCCGGGGCACCAGCGAAGAGCTGGGTACGATTTCATGGCCGTTGCGGGCGAAAAAATCCAGAAAGCTTCGGCGAATGGTTTCCGCGGTAATCACTGTATCAATGCTCCTGAACCGGCATGGCCGGCGAAATGTTTACTCTGCTTCCTCGGAAATGGAGGGTTCCACCTTTGGATCGTCCGTTGCGCCGGAAGCATCTCCCACACCCAGGTGCCGCAGCAGTTGGTCCTCGATGGTTTGCCGCAGATCCGGATTCTCCTGAAGAAAGGCGCGGACATTCTCGTAACCCTGCCCCAAGCGTTCGGAACCGAAGGAGAACCATGAACCGCTCTTATCCACGATCTTGTGTTCCACGCCCAGTTCCAGAACCTCGCCTTCCCGAGAAATACCCGTCCCGTACATGATGTCGAAAATCGCCTCCCGGAACGGGGGGGCGACCTTGTTCTTGACCACCTTGACCCGGGCCTTGATGCCGACGGATTCGTCCTTGTCCTTGATGGTCTGGATGCGGCGGATGTCCAGGCGAACAGAGGCGTAAAACTTGAGGGCGTTGCCTCCAGGAGTGGTTTCCGGGCTGCCGTAGCCCACCACGCCGATCTTCATCCGGATCTGATTGATGAACAGGACTGATGTCTTGGATTTGTGGATGGTCGCGGTGAGTTTGCGCAGGGCATGAGACATCAACCGGGCCTGGGAACCGACCTGGGTCTCGCCCATGTTGCCTTCCAGTTCGGACTGGGGAATCAGGGCCGCCACGGAATCGATGACGATCAGGTCCACCCCTCCGGAGCGCACCAGCATGTCCGCGATGTCCAGGGCCTGCTCGCCGTAGTCCGGCTGGGAGATGAGCAGTTCGTCCGTCTTCACGCCCAGACGGCGGGCATAGGTCACGTCCAGGGCGTGTTCGGCGTCGATGAACGCGCACACCCCGCCCAGCTTCTGGGCCTCGGCGATCATGTGCAGGGTCAGGGTGGTCTTGCCCGAGGACTCGGGTCCGTAAATTTCGATCACCCGGCCCCGGGGAATTCCCCCGATGCCCAGCGCAAGATCCAGGCCGATGGATCCGGAGGGGATGATCTCGATGGCCTGATGCGCATCATCTGAAAGACGCATCACCGAACCTTGCCCGTATTTACGTTCAATGGTCGTCAGCGCTGTCTGCAATGCCTCCCGGCGAGCATCCTGAGGTTCCACCGCGGGTTTCCGAGCCATGATTCATCTCCTTGGCCCATGACGATCATGAGCTATTCTCTGAAAATTGATCAAACGAAAGTCGTCGTGAATAGCAAAAGAGAAGGATATGGGCAACCGGGTTCCGTTCCCGATTGCCACAGGCAAGCGCCTCGGATACCATGGCGTAATGCCCGATACGTATCATGCCTTGGCCCTTTTTTCCGGAGGCCTGGACAGCATTCTGGCCATGAAAACGCTGCAGGCCCAGGGCCTGCGCATTCTCGGCCTGCATTTCTGCTCGCCCTTTTTCGGCCATCCGGACCGGATCGAACACTGGAAACGAATCTACGATTTGGAAATCCAGTCCGTTGATGTTCACCAGGAATTCATCGACCTCCTGCTCACTGGACCGCGCTTCGGGTTCGGCAAGGTGCTCAACCCCTGCGTGGACTGCAAGATCACCATGCTGACCAGGGCCAAGTCCCTGCTTCCGATTTACGGCGCACGGTTCCTGGTCAGCGGCGAGGTTCTCGGTCAGCGCCCCATGTCCCAGCGCAGGGACACCCTGAACCTGATCAGCAAGCAGGCCGAGGTCCGTGATATTCTGCTCCGCCCGCTTTGTGCAGGCCATCTCGATCCCACTCCAATGGAACGGGAGGGACTTGTGGATCGATCCGGACTGCACGCCATTTCCGGCCGCGGACGCAAGGATCAGCTCCGGCTGGCCGCGGAATTCGGCCTGCCCGAAATCCCTACTCCCGCGGGAGGCTGCCTGCTGACCGAACGGGAATCGGCGAAACGTTTCTGGCCGGTGCTGACGCGCATCCCTGAGCCGAGCCCCCGGGATTTTGCCCTGGCCAATATCGGACGCCAGTTCTGGAACGGCAGGCTCTGGATGGTGGTTGGCCGCAACAAGGCCGACAACGAGGCGCTGGAAGGCATGGCGTCGACTGAAGACCTGCTGTTCAAGGCTGTGGACGTCCAGGGCCCTCTGGCCTTGGGGCGCGGCAAGCCCGGCATCTCCTGGACTGAAGAGGACGTACGGCAAGCGGCCGACTTCGTGGCCGGGTTCAGCGCAAAAAAACGCCCTCCAGGTCAGGCTGCCCAAATCCGGCTCGTCCGGGACGCACGGCCCCACACCCTGGAGTGCCCCGCTCAGGCGTCAGGGAATGCACCGACATGGATGGAATTTACCTGGGATGAAGCACGGCAGGAAAAGCAGGATCGGTTTACACAGGATCAAGGGAAACAGTCCGGGGTTGAGCAGGCGGACCGGCATCCGCCGCAATCCTGATCCGTCGCCACCGTCCATGGGCTCCGCCTCTTTGCTGTATCCCCGGCGCACCTTGCAGCCATCCACTCCGACGTCGCCCGACTCCAGACAGGATCATCCCTGAACATCGAACTCCCGGTCATCCGGAAGCCGTATTCCCATGGACATACTTGCCAATCTCCTGCTCATCGCCTTCAGCGCAGGGCTGCTCTGGAAGGGCGCGGACCTCATCGTGGACAACGCGTCGGCCATTGCCCGCCGCCTGGGCATCTCCGAACTGGTCATCGGCCTGACCATCGTGGCCGCCGGGACATCCGCTCCGGAATTTCTGGTCACGATCACCGCGGCCTATCAGGGGCTGGCCGAGATTTCCCTGTCCAACATCCTGGGATCCAATATCTTCAACCTGGGGCTGATTCTCGGGCTGGTGGCCATGATCCGACCCATTCCGACGCACCCCACCCTGCTCTACCGGGACGGCGGCATGCTGCTGGGACTGACCATGATCATGATGTCCTTCATAGCCCTGGATTTCCTGGGCCGCTGGTCCGGCATGCTGCTTCTGGCCGGCTTGGTAGGATATGTCGGTTATCTTTTCTCCAGGGCGCCAAAGGCCATTGCCGAGGCAACCATTACCTCCAGCGCGGATTTGAAAACGGAGAACCCTGGAGATCCGGCGGCGACGTGGCGCAACTATCCGCTGCTCATGGTCGGCTTTCTGGGAGTGGCCCTGGGGGGGAAATTCATGGTTCAATCGGCCACGGAACTGGCGATGATTTTCGGCGTCAGTCAGTGGGTCATCGGCGTGACCATTGTCGCGGGGGGCACCTCCCTCCCTGAACTGGCCACCTGCCTCGCCGCCTCCCTTAAAGGCCGCAACGACATGATCCTGGGCAATCTCCTGGGCAGCGACATCTTCAACTTTGCGGGCGTGCTCGGTCTGACCATGCTCCTGCGCCCCCTGCACGCGCCCCACGGCGCCCTGCTCTCCATGATCCTGCTCAATGCCATGATGCTGCTGGTCCTGTTCTTCATCCGCAGCAACTGGAAAATTTCCAGACCAGAAGGAGCGCTGCTGATCTGCCTGGCCCTGTTCCGGTGGGGCATGGATATCGGTTTTTCCTGAGCTTGACTCCTAGGGACCGCCACACCTCAGCGCGGCAAGTTGAAAATTTTGTGCTACTTCTAATGTTTCGCGCTCACATCACGCCGCACTGGGGTGCGGCGGTCCCAGGCTATGTCCGACGCAGTTTGCGGCATATACTGCTGGCTGCTGAAACGGCTTGGCTTAGGAGCCTGCCGGATGCAAACCAGCCTGCAACCGGTTCTCCAACCACGGACACAGCCGTTCCAGGGCCATGTCAACGGAACAGTCATCCATTTCCAGGATCAGATCGGCCGCCTCCCGATACAAGGGTTCGCGTTCAGCGTACAGTTCTTCCAGGGACTGTCCCGGCCGCCTGGCCAGCCCTCGCCCCTGGGCGTCTCGGACCCGCTCACAGACAGTGCCCACTGTGACCCGTAG
The DNA here is from genome assembly GCF_900104215.1 of Desulfonatronum thiosulfatophilum. Lineage (NCBI taxonomy): Bacteria > Pseudomonadati > Thermodesulfobacteriota > Desulfovibrionia > Desulfovibrionales > Desulfonatronaceae > Desulfonatronum > Desulfonatronum thiosulfatophilum. The sequence goes on from NZ_FMXO01000015.1 coordinate 10,260, forward strand.
ATAAACCACCGGCCCCAGTTCCCGCAATCGCCGCACCGCGCTGGGCCCATAGATCACGCTCCCGCCGGTGGCCACCACGGTCCGCCACAGCCAGAGCTTTGCCACCACATCTTCTTCGGCCCGCAAAAAATTCTCCAGGCCGAACCGGTCCAGCAAGGCCTGCAAGGAACCACCCCAATGGGCCTCCATCAGCCGATCCGTATCCACCAGAGCCCAGCCTAGGCGTTCAGCCAAGGCGCGGCCCAAGGTGCTCTTGCCGGCTCCTGCCATGCCGATCAGGCTGACACAGGGCACGGTTTTAGGGGTGAAATCAGGGCTGGACAGCCGAAGATCCGGAAATGGCGAAGGCATGAGAAATCAGGAGTCAAAATTAAGGGTTAGGTGACCCATCATCCGGAAGCGTACGGGCTCTTTTTGTTAGCCGCCCAGATACGCCTTCTTGATGTCCGGGTGATCCATGAGCTCTGAACAAGGGCCTTCGAGGCGAATGGCGCCTGTATCAAGGACATAAGCCCGGTGGGCGAACTGGAGGGCCAGCTTGGCGTTCTGCTCCACCAGCAGGATTGTCATGCCGCCCTGGTTCAGGCGCTTCAGGGCCCGGAACATGTCGTACATCAGCAGCGGAGCCAGGCCCATGGAGGGCTCGTCCAGCATCAGGAACTTGCACCCGGTCATCAGAGCCCGACTCACGGCCAGCATCTGCTGCTCGCCGCCGCTCAAGGATTCGCTGCGCTGGTGACGACGCTCGTGCAGCCGGGGAAAAAGGTCGAAAATGTGTCGGTACTCCGCTTCCAGGTTCTCGCCGGGGTTGCGGGAATACGTTGCCAGCTTCAGGTTTTCCATCACCGTGAGGTTGCCGAAGATGTGCCGTCCCTCGGGGCACAGGGCCATCTTCAGCTTGCTCACAACTTCATGGGCCGGGGTCTTGAGCAGATTCTTGCCCTGGAACAGGACCTCGCCTTCCGTGACCCTGGGACCCTCCGGCGGGGGAAGACGGGCCACGGACATCAGCGTGGTGGACTTGCCCGCGCCGTTGGCACCAATAAGCGTGACCACCTCGCCCTCATTGACGTGAAAGCTGATCCCGTGCAGGGCCTCGATATTGCCGTACTTGACCTTGAGGTTCTCGACTGAAAGCATCACAGCGTTCCATCTCCCAGATAGGCTTTGATCACGTCGGGGTTGTTCTGAATCTGTTCCGGGGTTCCTTCGGCAATGGTCGAGCCGAAATCGATCACCTTGATCCAAGTGCACAGACTCATGACCACCTGCATCTGGTGCTCGATCATCCAGATGGTCAGCTTGAATTCCTTGTGGATCCAGCGAATGAGCTGGATCAGCCCGTCCACGTCCGAAGTGTTCAGTCCGGCCGCCGGTTCGTCCAGAAGCAGCAGATCCGGCTTGACCGCCAGAGCCCGGGCGATCTCCACCCGGCGCTGCATGCCGTAAGGCAGGTTCCTGGGCCGCTCGTGGGCGTAGCGATCCAGCTGCAACGCCTCCAGAATCTCATGAGCGTTGCGCTCTATATCGGCCTCTGCCCGCTGATATCGCTTAGTTCGCAACAGGGCGTCCGCCAGATTGTACCCCAGGGTCTGGTGCCGGGCCAGCCGGATGTTGTCCAGCACGGTCATGTCGTGCCAAAGACGGATGTTCTGAAACGTCCGGGCCACGCCCAAAGCGGTTATCTTGTGCGGCTTCATGGGCTTGGTGTCCCTGCCCTTGAAAAGAATTTGCCCCTGGGTCGGCTTGTAAAAACCGCTGACCAGATTGAACACCGTGGTTTTGCCAGCGCCGTTGGGGCCGATCAGGCCGTTCAGTTCGCCTCCGTCGAAGCGGAGATTGAAGTCCGAGAGGGCGCACAGGCCGCCAAAAACCTGGGTCATCGATTGTATCTCAAGCAAGGCCATATCTCTTTCCTCCACGTCCTACTTGAACTGAAACCAGCGGCGCAGGCGCGGGAATATGTCGGACAGCTCCCGGTTGCCCATGATTCCTTCGGGCCGGAAGTGCATCAAAATGATCAGCATCAGGGGGACGATCACCCACTTGATGATCTGCAACGGCCGCATGGCTTCCATCAGCACGGTGAACAAAACCGCCGAAAGCACTGAACCGGTCAGGGAGCCCATGCCGCCCAGGTAGACCATGACCATGATCTCCGTTGTCTTCAGAATGCCGAAGGCCCCGGGGTTCACATAGCCCAGAACGTGAGCGAACAGGCCGCCGGCCAGCCCGGCCAAGCCCGAGGAAAGCATGAAGGCGACCACCTTCATCTTGTTGGTGTTCACGCTCATGATTTCCGCGGCCACCTCGTCCTGGCGCACGGCAATGATGCCTTTGCCGTAGGTTGAGGAAACAAAACGCCGGATGATCCAGATGGTGAACACGGTTGAGATGAAAATCCAGATCAGCATCCAGGGCAGCTCGATTACGTCCTCCATGAACACCACCACGGATCGCATGCCCATAAATCCTCTGGGGCCGCCGATGGCGCTGATGTTCTCGATGGTGCTCTTGATGATGTACAGTGAGGCGATGGTGATGATGGCCAGATAGTCGTCCCGGGTCTTGAAGGACGGGATGGCCACCAGCAGACCGGCCAGAGCCGCGGCCACGGCCCCGCCCAGCAGGCACAGGGGAAAGATGACCAAAGCCAGCTCTGGAGAAAGCACCGCGGGACCGAAAACCCTGTCGTCCGTGAGCAGCCAGACCGAAAGCAGCGAGGAAACATAGGCGCCGACCGCCATGAAACCGGCATGGCCGCAGGAGAATTCGCCCATGTAACCGTTGACGATGTTCAGGCTGGAAGAAAGAATAATATTGATGCCCATGAACATGATCACGGTCTGAATATAAAGATCGATCATTCCGCCCTGGCTCATGCCGATCAGCCCGGCAAAAAGCGCGGCCAGCAGAATGGGCATGGTGAAACGCTGCATGGTTTCTGTCCGCCTATGATGAAGGTTGAAGTGTTGCCGGCCGTGAGCGAACTTTTGTGGATCGGTCCGGCCGAAACGCGAGAATCAATGCCCGCACGGTCCCGACCATGACGCAGGGGCAGCGTCGGGACAAGGCAAATCGGACCAGGAACGCATCAGCTTAAGCCGCTAGATCTTCGTCGTGATGGCCGTCCCGAAGATGCCGGTCGGCTTCAGGGACAGGATCAGCAGGAGGATGGAAAAGGCGATCAGGTCCCGGAATGTGGATGGGAAAAAAGCCACGACCATGATCTCCAGAAAGCCGAGCAGAAAGCCGCCCACGAAGGCTCCGCGAATGTCGCCGATTCCCCCCACCACCGCGGCGATGAAGGCCTTCCAGCCGATCATTGCTCCCATGTACGGCTCCAACACGGGATAGGACATGGAGTAGAGCAGCCCGGCCAGCCCGGCCAAAGACGATCCCATGACGAAGGTGATAACCACGATGGTGGTCACGGGGATGCCCATCAATGGAATGGCGAAACGATCGTAGGAGATGGCCCGCATGGCCATGCCGATCCGCGTTTTGGAAATAATGGCGTACAGTCCGGCAAAGACCAGGAAGGCGGTAAGAATGGTCATCACCCTTAGGTTGGTGAAGGTGACTCCGCCGACGGTGTACACAGTGCGCTCCACCAGGTCCGGAAAACTGCGCCGGCTCGCTCCGAGTACGGCCAGATTGGCATGCTGCAGAATCAGTCCGCACATCAGGGCCGTGATCACCACGTACAGCCGGTGCGCCCCCTTGTTGCGCAGCGGCCGATATGCCACGCGCTCGATGGTCACGCCCACGCCCGCGGTGAGGATCATGGTTATCGGGATGGTCAGCAGGAGCACCACATGGTTGGGCAGTCCGAAGCTGAAGTCCGTATACATGCCCATCAGGAAGGTGGCCGCGAAATAGGCGATGAAGGCCCCGACCATGAAGATGTCGCCGTGGGCGAAATTGATCAACCGCAACACGCCGTAGACCAGGCAGTATCCCAGGGCGATCAGGGAGTAAAAGCTGCCCCATTGCAAGGCGTTCATGATGTTCTGAAACAATGATTCCACGGGAATGCCTCGAAATTAGTATAAATAAATTGATGATAGAGAAATGGAGAAATCGGCATCAACGTCCGGATCATGACGAGCAGCAAGCCGACCAAAAAACTGCACCGGGTGCGCCGGATTTCCGACTACTGGGGATTGGGCATTTAACTGCCTGAAAGACCGTCCCACGTCATCAAATCATACAACCGTCAAAACATGCCGGGACGGCCTCATGAGCCCGCCCCGGCACAAACAGCCTAGCCCTAAGGGCACACGGATTCGGTGAATTCGAATTCTCCAGCATCGTTGATCTTGACAACTACGGCGCACTTGATGGGATCGCCTTCGTCGTCGAAGCGCATGGAACCGGTGATGCCGTCGAATTCCTCGATGGCGGCCATAGCATCGCGGATGCTCGCCCTATCGTTGCGCAGGTTGCCGGACAGGCCACCGGTGGCCTGAATGGCCTGCAACACAAGACGGGTCGCATCCCAGGTCAGAGCGGCGACGTCGTCGGGTGTGTAGCCGTATTTGGCTTCATACTTCTCGATGAAGTCCTTCGTGGCGCCGGTGGCGCCGGCCGCGGCGTAGTGGGTGGAGAAATAGTGGCCTTTGCACAGATCTCCGCACAGGGTCATCAGTTCGGCGGAGCCCCAGGCATCCGCACCCATGAAGGGGCCTTGCCAGCCCAGATCGCTGGCCTGGCGGACAATGAGGGCGACCTCATTGTAGTTGTTCGGCAGGAAGATGACATCTGGCCGGGCTGCGATGATCTTTGTCAATTGGGCGCTGAAGTCCTGGTCCCGGTCGCCGTAGGACTCGTAGGCCACCACGGAACCCTGACCGTTCTTGGATTCAAAGTCGGCCCGGAAAAATTCCGCCAAGCCCTTGCTGTAGTCGTTGGCCAGGGCGAACAGAACTGCCGCCTTCTTGGCGTCGAACTGCTTCATGGCGAAATCCACGGCCACCGGAGCCTGGAAGGGATCCAGGAACGCCGCCCGGAAGACCCAGGGACGATTGAGGGTCGTGTCCGGGTTGGTGGACCAGGGAGAGATCATGGGCGTGCGGTTGTCGTTGGCCACCTGACCGGCCGGAACCGCCTGCTTGCTGGACTGCGGGCCGACAATGGCCAGAACCTGATCCCGGTCGATGAGCTTCAGAGTAGTCATGACCGCGGATTCCGGCTTGGATTCGTTGTCCTCGTAGATGAACCGCAGCGGAACTTTTACTCCGCCGACTTCCAGGCCGCCCTGGGCCATTATCTCCTCGCGCAGCATTTCAGCGGCATAGCGTGAAGACTCCCCGACCTTGGGAATATCCCCGGTCAGGGGAATGACAAAACCGATGGTCAGAGGCTTGGCTGCATGCGAGGAAGTTGTTTCCCCCATTGCTCCCAGAAGAAGGGAACAGCCGAAAATCATTGCCATTGCCAGCAAACCCAACCGCTTTTTGTTCATACGCTTGTCTCCGTATAAAAGGTTGAAACCCGAAATCTTAGGGCTGAACAAGGCATTAGACGAACTCTTGAAAAAACAAAAGAGGCTTGAGCATTTTTTTGATCTGCCCACGGCACGAAGAGGAACTCGCACGCAATGGCCACTGTGAAATAACGAACGTGCAGCCACTGCTTGACATCATTTTATAATGGCAAAGCAGTATTATGTGAACGTAACGGTATTGGAAGTGGCGAAGAACGCATTCAATGCGGCCGAGGTCTCTGACCAAGCCAAGACCAAAGCGCAATCCGGAGCGGAAATCGTCCAGAAGGCGGTCAAAGCCATTGCCCACGTCCAACGCAACGCTTTGGATCTCAAGAAAAAGATTGCCAGCCTTGGCAACAAGGCGGACGGCATTGGTCGGATCATGAACGTGATCGAAGATATCGCGGATTAGACCTACCTTCTGGCTCTGAACGCGGCCATCGAAGCGGCACGGGCCGGTGATGCGGGGCGGAAATTTGCCGTGGTGGCCGATGAGGTCCGTAAGCTCGCGGAAAGGACCATGGCCGCGGCCGCCGAGGAGCAGTCCACAGCCAGCGAACAGATCACGAGATCCGTGGAAGAGATTGACACTATTTCAACGAGAATTCAGAAGCCACGCATTCCTCGTCCCAGGCCATCGACACCTTGAACCATGGCCTGCGGGAAATCAGCGATCAGGTCGAGGAGTTGAAAAAGGCGGAGTAGCAGGTTCAGACGTCGCTGTGGATCTCATTGTCCAATCACGAACGTCCCGGTGAGGAGCCCAAAGTTGTTTCGCACCAGGCAGTGATAAGTGGTCAGATGGTCAGTGATTCTTGCTTGCGGATTTTGCAAGGATCATTGTCATGAACTCCAGATCAGAGCGACCCATTCGCCTTGGACCAGTTTCCGTGGAGTGGGCAGACCCAGGGCGAGGTATGCCGCTTCCACGCGCGGAGACTGATCCCGCAGGATGCCGGAAAGCACAAGACTGCCACCGGGTTGCTGGAGATGGGAAACCAGGTCCGTGGCCATGTGTACCAGGGGTCCGGAAAGAATATTGGCCAGAATCAGGTCGAATCGCCTTCCCTGCTCCAGAATGTCCAGGGCTCCCCGCCGGACCGTCACGTTCTCCACTGCGTTGAGGGCGAAATTCTCCCGTGCATTGTCCACGGCAATAGGGTCGATATCCAAGGCGGTTCCGGTCATCCCGAGCTTGGCGCAGGCCAGGGCCAGAATCCCGGATCCCGTACCCAAATCAAGAAATGTCGCAGATTCGGAGACGGCCTGTTCTTCCCGGAGCATGGCCACGGCCTGCAGGCAAAGCGCCGTGGTGGCATGATGTCCGGTGCCGAAGGCCATTTTCGGCTCGATGTACAGCGGAATAAGACCTCCGGCGTCCGTCTCGCTGTTCAACCAGGGCGGGAGGACCATGAACGTGTCGCGGATGCGCACCGGCACGAAAAATTCCTTCCACGACTCGCTCCAGTCCCGATCCTCGAATGTGGAAACGCTGCAATCCGCCTCCGGCCACTGTCCGCGTACCGCCTTGACAAGGTCCTGGGCGTCCGCATCCTTTTCAAAATAGATCACGAACCGGGTCCTCGACGCCTCCGCGGCCTCGACCTCCCATCCCCAAGATATTCGCTGGGCCAGATAGCCGACGAACAGGTCTTCCTGTTCCGCCGCCACGAGAATTTCCACCCGCAATAGTTTCATGATTCCTCTGGTTGATGCTTTGATGAGACCGCCGCACCCCAGTGCGTCAAGTTTGGAACGTTCGCGTCACTTCCAATATTCCCGATGACACCGCGCCGCTTCGGAAATTACACTACTTCATCGACAAACTGCCCGGTAGCTTGCTCCGGCGATCGGGAGGCCGTGACGACATCGTCTTGTTGGCGCATTTCAATATTTCGCAGCCGCTCCTGTTCGGCGATCTGTCGGGTTCCTTCGTCAGCCCTTACAGCCAGAACACTGGACAAATCTGCCTGTGCAGTGGATACATCCATACGTAATCCTCCTTGTTAAGCCTTCAACCTACTTTTTCTTCAGGATATCTCCCAAGGCTTGGCTGAAACGCGCCAGGTCTTCCTCGGTCACCACAAGTGGCGGCAGGAGGCGGAGCACCCGGTCCTGGGTCAGATTCAGCACGAAGCCGGATTCGAGCAACTCCCGCCAGACTTCCTGCCCTGGAAATGCCAGCTCGATGCCGAGCATCAATCCCCTGCCCCGAACATCAACAATCTTGCCGGGATGGAGAGCCTGAAGTTCGCGGAACATTCCCTGGGCAATGTTGCCTATTGTTTCAGCCCGCTGCGCAAAGTCGTCCCGGAGCAGGATGTCCACGACCCGTGCGGCCACCGCGGCCACCAGCGGACCTCCGCCGAAAGTAGTGGCATGGCTGCCCGGCACGAAACCCTGGGACGTTTCCGCGGTGCAGAGCATCGCCCCCATGGGCAAACCATTGGCCAGGGCCTTGGCCGTTGTCAGGATGTCCGGCGAAATCGCGGCATGCTCATGGGCCCAAAATTTGCCGCTGCGTCCCAATCCGGTCTGCACTTCATCCACCATCAGCAGTATGCCGCGATCTCGACATAGTTCCTGGACCGCCAGCAGATAGGAATTTTCAAGAGGCCGAACCCCGCCCTCACCTTGGATGATCTCCAGAAGAATGCCGGCTGTTTTCTGGGATACAGCCTGTTCCAGAGCCGGGAAATCCCCAAATGGTATGTTCTGAAATCCTTCCGGCAAGGGGGCGAAGCCGTCCTTGACCTTGTCCTGTCCCGTGGCTGTCAGCGTGGCCAAGGTCCGGCCGTGAAAAGAGCCGGCCAGGGAGATGATCTCGTAGGCATCCCGACCCTTGACCTTTTGCATGTACCGGCGCGCCAGCTTGATGCCCGCCTCGTTAGCCTCGGCTCCGGAGTTGCAAAAAAAGACTTTGTCCAGGGAACAGGTTGCCAGCAATTTTTCCGCCAGGACAAGCTGCTCGTCCTGGTGAAAAAGATTGCTGACATGGATCAGACGTTCGGCCTGCTCCCGCATTACGGCAAGCAGTTCCGGATGGCTGTGGCCGAGGTTGCAGACGGCGATTCCCGCCAGCAGATCCAGATATTCCCGGCCCTGGGGGTCATAAAGCTTGCACCCCGAGGCCCTGGTCACGGCCAAGGGATATCGTCCGTAGGTATGGCAAAGCACGCGTTGTTCGCGTTCCTGATAATTTGCAAGGGATGGAGTCATGGTTTTCCGGTGGCTTTATGATTTTAAATATTTTAGGGTGTGAGTGAAATAACCAGTTATTCCCCTGTATGGCCAAAACCGCCTGCGCCGCGCTGCGTGGTGGTCAGTTGGTCCTTGACGGTGAACACGGGGGACATGAACGGCATAAAAATCAGTTGGGCGATGCGTTGGCCACGGGTAATGGTACGCTCCTCCTCAGAGGTGTTCAATAACGAGACGATGATTTCGCCGCGATAGTCGGGATCGATCACCCCCACTCCCTGACTGACCACCAGCCCTTGCTTCGTCCCCAGCCCGCTGCGGGAAAAAACATATCCGGCAATGCCCGGATGTTGAATGTCGATGGCAACGCCGGCGGGAATCGCCGTTCGCTTTCCTGGAAGAAGCGTTCGACTTTGTTCGGAAAAACATGCCTTAAGGTCAAGTCCGCACGAACCTGGAGTTGCGCCGCACAGGTCCGATTCGGACCATAATGGGTTGAGAATCTGAATATCAACGGGAATGGACTTCATGATGAATTTTCCTCTTCAAGTAAATTACATGCACGGTATCGCGCATGCCGAATGAAGATGGTTGCTCATTAGCTTCTGCGGGCAAAGCTCGCAAGTCGCAAGTTCGAAGAAGAAATTTATTGGCCCTTCAGAATATTTTCGTCTCAGGCAAAAGCCATGACAAGCGTACATTTTCGGCCGTTACCGAGTTCGAGCAGTTGAAATGATATTACGATTCGATGCAGGTCTTTTTTTCTCACCAACTACTTAATATAATTAATATAATCTGTCATGCTTTGCTGGATCGAGTGTTTGACCGAGCCAGGAATCGTTCATCAAACCGTTGCCAAACGCAGTTAGCACAGCCCCTTGTTATACTGCAACGGCTGCGTGATGTTACGAGGCCGAAAGAGAATTTCGATGCCGCCAAAACAGGTAAAGCAGCTGAGAGAACAAATTTGCCCTGTGATTCAATGTCTGGACCATTGAGTTTTACATCATTCCCTGGCAGAACTTCCGTGCATGTCACTGGACTTGGCTGATTCACGAAAAGTGTTCACATCGTCCGGCACATAATCTGATACTCCATCGAAATTTAAAGCAATTCGGAGATATAATGAAACCGTTGCACACTTACAGCGTCATCCCCAAACTGCCGCCAAATCTGGATGCGCTCTGGGATCTTGCCTACAATGTCTGGTTTGACTGGAATCATGAGGTGACCGGACTTTTTTCCCTGATCGATCCCAAACTGTGGGCCAAAAGCTACGGGAATCCCATCGCCTTTCTGAACCACCTGCCCCAAACAACCCTTGAGAGCCTGGCCAAGGATGATTTTTTCCTTGAGCGCCTGCGCTCGGTCAAGCACAGCCAGGACATTTACATGGAACGGAAAAGTTCCATGCTGCCCTTTTCCTATCCTGAAAGGCAGCCTCTGGTGGCCTATTTCAGTCTGGAATATGGTTTGAGTCTTTGCCTGCCGATCTATTCAGGCGGATTGGGCATCCTGGCCGGAGACCATCTTAAGTCGGCCAGCGACCTGAACATTCCCCTGGTTGGCGTCGGCCTGGCCTATCAGCAGGGGTATTTTCGGCAATATCTCACGGCCGACGGCTGGCAGAACGAACGCTATCCCGATTACGGCTTTGAACAAATGCCCATGACCCTGGTCCGTTCTGAAACGGATCACAAACCGGTGATCATCAACGTCGACCTGGCCGGCCAGCCCCTCAGCGCCCAGATTTGGAAAGTGCGCGTCGGCCGGATCCATCTGTACCTGTTGGATACGAACATCCATGAGAACCCGCCCCATTTCCGTCAGATAACTTCCCGGCTCTACGGCGGCGACCTGGAAATGCGCATCTGGCAGGAAATCCTACTGGGCATCGGCGGAATCAAGGCCTTGAGCATCTTGGGGCTGACTCCGAGAGTGATCCACATGAATGAAGGCCACTCCGCCTTTGCCGGGCTGGAGCGCATCAGGGTCTTCATGACCGAATACGGGCTGTCCTTCGAGGCCGCCATGGAGTTGACGGCCTCCACCAGCGTGTTCACCACGCACACACCGGTCCCCGCCGGCAACGATCGTTTTCCGGCGGAACTGATGCAGCGGTACTTCGACGGCTACGCCCGCAGCCTGGGACTAGCCTTCAAGGTTCTGCTGGCCCTGGGTCGCGAGGACCCGCGCAACGACGGCGAATGGTTCTGCATGACCGTTCTGGCCTTGCGCCTTTCCCGGTTCAACAACGGAGTCAGCGAACTGCACGGCCATGTTTCCCGCAGGATGTGGCAAAAGGTTTGGCCCCAGTATCCAGTGGAAGACATTCCCATCGGCACGGTGACCAACGGCGTGCATATCGCTTCCTGGGTGGCCAGGGACATCGCCATGCTCTTTGAACGCTATCTTGGCGGAAACTGGAAGGAAGATCCGGATTACACCCGTGTCTGGCAACAGGCCGAAACCATTCCGGACGGTGAACTTTGGAGGGCCCACGAACGGCTGCGAGAACGGGTGGTGGACTACGCTCGAGCTCGCTTGCGCATCCAGTTGGCTCAGCGCGACGCCCGGCGTACGGAACTGCTTCAGGCTGATGAAGTGCTCGACCCGCAGGTACTGACCATCGGCTTTGCCCGCCGCTTCGCCACCTACAAGCGAGCCACCCTGCTCCTGGCGGACAAGGAACGTTTTCTGAAAATGATCACGGATCCCAAACGGCCCGTGCAGTTCATCTTTGCCGGAAAGTCCCATCCCCATGACAATGAGGGCAAGCGGTTCATGCAGCAGCTGGTGCAGTTCTGCCAGCAGCCGGAAGTGCGCAACCGGGTCGTCTTTCTGGAAGACTACGACATGGAAGTGGCCGAGTACATGGTTCAGGGCTGCGACGTCTGGCTGAACACGCCGCGCCGGCCTCTGGAGGCCTGCGGCACCAGCGGGATGAAGGCCATTGCCAATGGCGTCCTGCATGTCAGCACCCTGGACGGATGGTGGGTGGAGGCGCATCGCATGGACAGCGCCGTGGGATGGTCCATCGGCCAGGGCGAGGAATACGACGACAGCGGCTACCAGGATTTCGTGGAAAGCCAGATCCTGTACAATCTGCTGGAAAAGGAGGTCATTCCCACATTCTACGAACGCGGCCAGACCAATTTCCCGCGGGAATGGATCCGTCGGATGAAGAAATGCCTGCAGCTCTTCACCCCGGTCTTCACCTCCCACCGCATGGTGGCGGATTACGTCAAGAACGCCTACGAACCGGCCTACAAGAACTCCGTCAGCCTAATGGAGCAGAATTTTGCTCCGGCCAAGCAGCTGGCCTCCTGGAGAATGGACATCATGACCAAATGGAACGCCCTGCGGATCAACAACGTCCGCTCCGACGTTCCGGAAATAATCCATGTGGCCCAGCCCATCGCCATCCAGGCCGACGTGTATCTGAACGGTCTTGCGCCCCACGACGTGTGCGTCGAAATCTACGCCGGACCGGTCAGCGCCGACGGTTCATTTACTGAACGAAAGACTGCCAAAATGGATTTGACCAAGTCCCTGGATGAAGGCTGGTTTTTGTATGAGGGTCAGTTCACTCCGGAGACTCCGGGCAGTTTCGGCTTCACCGTGCGCATGCTTCCCAGCCACGAACACCTGCTCGACCCGCACTCTCTGGGCTTGATCCACTGGGCGCAATAGATGCTCGAACATGAGCCAACCAGACGAATGAGATGAGTTGATGCCGTTCATACCTGAAACCACCGAAGACAAGCTTCTTGAAATTCAGACCGCCGGCCTGCAATGGACCGTTCGCCATGCCTTCGAGCAGAGCCCGTTCTACAGACAGCGCATGGAGCAGGCCGGCGTTCATCCGGACAACATCCGGTCCCTGGACGACCTGCGACTTCTCCCCTTTTGCGACGCCGCGGACCTGCAGACCGGCTATCCCTTTCCGCTGCGCAGCGTGCCCTTCGAGGACATCGTGCGCATCCACGCCTCGTCGGGCACCACGGGCAAACGCAAGGTGCTCGCCTACACCCGCCGGGACATCGACGACTGGCAGGACATGTTCGCGCGCTGCTTTGAACTGGCGGAACTGACTCCCGCGGACCGCGTCCAGATCGCCGTGGGATACGGCTTATGGACAGCCGGGGCCGGCTTTCAACTGGGCTGCGAACGTTTCGGGGCCATGGCCGTACCTTTGGGACCGGCCAATTCGGACATGCACTGTGAAATGCTGGTCGATCTGGAAACCACGGTCTTCTGCGCCACGGCCTCCATGGCCCTGCTCATGGCCGAGGAACTTCACCAGCGCGGTTTGATCGACAAGGTCAAGGTCAGGAAGATCATCCTCGGCGCGGAGCGGCACAGCGACGCCATGCGCCAGAGAATCAGGGAACTGCTCGGCGTGGAGCACATCTTCGACATCTATGGCCTGACCGAACTCTATGGCCCGGGAACCGGCCTGGACTGCGTCCTGCACCGGGGCATTCACTACTGGGCGGATTATTTCATCCTGGAGATCCTCGATCCCATTACCATGCAGCCGGTTCCACCCGGCGAGCCGGGCGAGATGGTCATCACCACCCTGCGCAAACAGGCCGCTCCACTGATCCGTTACCGCACCCACGACATCACGCGTCTCCTGCCCGGCGCCTGTCCCTGCGGAGTGAGATTTCCGCTGCACGACCGGGTTCTGGGACGCACCGACGACATGTTCATCTACCGGGCCGTGAACATCTATCCCGGGCAGATCGACGACGTGCTCAGCCGGATTCCCGGACTGGGCAGCGAATACCAGATCCACCTGCACCACCGCGACGATGGGCGGGACATCATGACCTTGAAGGTGGAACGCGCTCCGCATGTTGATTCCTCCGGCGACAGGGCACTGGCCGACGCCGTGGCCGGCGAAGTCCGCCGCAGGATCATGGTCCGCTCCAACGTGGATATCCTGGACTACGCCGCCCTGCCCCGCACCGAACGTAAGAGCAAGCGGGTCTACGACCACCGAGGCGGCGTCTCCAGTTTTCTGGATCACGCCAACGCAACGCAATAACGAATCATACCGCATCAATGTCCAATCCCACCCATCCCCCCGTCTACAGTCACACGCAACGCGGCACCTTGATGATCCTGGCCTTTGTGCCGGCCGGCGGGTTTGTTCTGCACCAACTCGTTCAGGGCGGCCCGTCTTGGCTCTGGCTCCTGCTGGCCGTCGCCGTGGTGATCGGCTTCACTTTTTCCAGCCTGACGGTGATTGTAACGGCTTCAACTTTCCAGGCCCACTTCACGCCGGGCTGGCCGCGCAAGAGTGAACATCTGTCCAACATCGCCGCTGTGCGCGCTGTCCGCAATCCATGGTACTACGGCTGGGGCATTCGTTTGACGCCTCACGGCACGCTCTATAATGTCTCCGGCCTGGATGCCGTGGAAATACGCACCAAACAGGGCAAAACCTTTCGCATTGGCACGGATGAGCCTGAAAAGCTGCAACGTGTCCTGGAAAATGCATTGTTACAAGCCCAGCGGTGACAATTCGACTTTTTCACCCGTCAACCTTCAACCCGAACCGCGTCTACAGGGGAGTACAGAGCAATGGATATCCGCATCGAAACCGCCTCTTCAGCCCAACGCCGCACGAAACCGGCGGACGAAAGCAAGCTGGTCTTCGGCAACACCTTCAGCGATCACATGTTCCGGATGGATTACCGGGATCAGCAAGGCTGGACTGAGGCCAAGGTCGTCCCCTTCCAGAACATCAGCCTGGATCCGGCGGCCATGGTGCTGCACTACGGTCAAGGCATCTTTGAAGGTATGAAGGCGTATCGCCGGCGCGATGGAAAGATTAATCTGTTCCGGCCCCGACAAAATTTCGAGCGCATGAACCGCTCCGCCCAACGGCTGTGCATGCCGACTATCGATGTGGACGAACATTTCGACATTCTCGAGACGCTGCTGCGCGCGGATCACGAATGGATTCCCCAAAGCAGAGGCTCCTCACTGTATATTCGGCCGACCATGATTGCATCGGAAGCGCACATCGGCGTCCGTCCGGCCAAGGAATACATCTACTACATCATCACCGGCCCCGTCGGCGCGTATTACGCCGAGGGTTTCAATCCGGTAAGCATTTATGTTTCGGACGAATTCGTACGCGCGGTGCGCGGCGGGGTCGGCGAGGCCAAGACCATGGGCAACTATGCCGCCAGTCTGCTCGCCGCGGAAGTTGCCAAGAAAAAGGGCTTCACCCAGGTGCTGTGGCTGGACGGCGTGGAACGGCGATACATCGAGGAAGTCGGCACCATGAACATTTTTTTTCGCATCGAAGACACCCTGGTCACACCGCCTTTGACCGGTTCGATCCTGCCGGGCATCACCCGGGATACGGTCCTGACCCTGGCCAAACACTGGGGCGTCAAGGTCGAGGAACGAATGATCGACATCCAGGAGTGCGTGGCGGGCATCGAAACCGGCAAAATTACCGAAGTCTTCGGTTCCGGCACGGCAGCGGTCATCTCACCGGTGGGCTCCATCTGCTACAAGGACAAAACATACACCGTCCGGGACGGAAGCGTCGGCGAATTGGCCCGTCGGCTCAACGATGAAATCGTCGGCATCCAGTATGGTGAAAAAGAGGATGTCTTCGGCTGGGTCCATGAAGTGAAGATATGACGAAGAACAAGAATCACCGGCAGGCGGATTTGCCCGGAAAAGGCAATCCCGCTCCGCGAATCCCACGTGTTTTTATAATATTGGCTTTGAGTCTGGCCCTGGCCATGCTCCCCATGACCGCATCCGCACAGGATGCTTTACCAAGTGCCTCGACAGGGGCTGATAAACAGGAGAAAACAATGAACGTCGTAATGACCACCAGCCACGGTGATATCGTTATTGAACTGGACCAGGAAAAAGCTCCGGTCACCGTGGAGAATTTTCTGCGCTACGTGGACGAGGATTTTTTCGCGGACACCATTTTCCATCGCGTCATCCCAGGCTTCATGATCCAGGGCGGCGGAATGAACGAAGAAATGTTCCAGAAACCAGGTCATCCGGCCATCAAGAACGAGGCGGACAACGGCCTGAAGAACCTGCGCGGCACCCTGGCCATGGCCCGAACCGCTGACGTCAACAGCGCCACCAGCCAGTTCTTCATCAACCTGAAGGACAACTCCTTCCTGGACCACGGCGGTCGTGACTTCGGCTACGCGGTCTTCGGCAAGGTCGTGGACGGCATGGACGTGGTCGATGCCATCGCCACGGTCAAGACCGGCACCAAACGCATGCACCAGGACGTTCCGCTGGAACCCGTGAAGATCATCAAGGTGGTCCGCGCCGAGAGCTGATCAACCGCCGGCAAATAAGATAAAAGCCGTTCCCGCGGAGCATCAGCGGGAACGGCTTTTATTTTTTTTGCAAGTCCTGATTACCTAGCCGAACGGTTTCGTTACCTGCCCAGGTGCGTCACATTCTATCGGAATTCGGATGTCTTACAAAACGTCCATCAATGCCTTTTCCGCAACCTTCATATCCACGGCCAACCATACCAGTTCAAGCCCCCTGGCGAAAAAATAATGGGCCTGTCCTTGGCCCAAGGCCATGTAGAACGGCAGACCGTCCTTGTCCCGCTTCATGAGATGCGAGAAGCCGTGTCCTTCCCTGGCCATCACCTCGGCCATGTCCTCCATGCCCTTCACGGCCTGCTCCGGAGTTTCGTACAGGGAAAGGTAGTAGTCCGCGGAGTGGCCGCCGCCTTCGTAGTGGGCGATGAAATTGGCTTGCGTGGCCACATTGCCTTGATGCATGCGGTCGATTATCCGCGCCGCCTCCATCCCGCTGACCACCCGCACGCGCTCCATGCCGGCGATGCGTTCCGGGATGTTCGCCTCATCAACCTGATCCGCTTGCACATTGCCGGAGCCCAGGAAGGCCACCGCTCCAAGCAACAGGGCCATTACGAAGAGGCGACCTAATGCGAGTCCATGGCCGCGATACGGCAATCTCCAGTCCGGCAGGAGCTGGATGATGATATAGCTTCTCATGTTAAACCTCCAATTCATTCTGATGATTATCCTAATGGAAGCAAAGTAATCATAATCATTCAGCACATGCTTTACAGGTCACGTCAGCCCTGGGTTCCGTTTCGCCGGAATGACTTCTTGTAACAAGGCGTTTTTCACTCATAAGGCGAGAGCCGGAATCCGGACCCTTGTTCGATTTTACGGAATAGTTGCCGGAGGAGCAGCATGGGAGGATTGTCCGGACAATTTCGCCATTAATTTGTCTGGACAACTGGGTCCACTTCAGACCAAGGCAACAAACGCCGGGATCGTATCTAGTAGAATGCCTTACAAATTCTCGAATCGTTCCATTGCCATCCGGCTTCATGCTTAACAGTCATCCATCCCCCAGCTTTTATAGGAAAATTGTTGCAAAGCATTACCTTGGAATTTGGAAAAAGGTAATAAACGTCAAATCGCAACGTGCTGTCTTTTTTTCCACTTGTGTTGACACTGGAGTCAGACCAGTTGACACATCCACGGTCTCCTTTTTTAATTTTCGCATGATATCCTCTGCCAAATTTATGTCCGCTTGTTTGAATAACTTCAATGTCTCCATAGCCTGATGTGCTGTGGACGTTATTGTTATAGATGCAAAAAGCCATTGCTTTGTCTGCTGATACCGCAATAAAAATCATCGGAACTGTAAATATAAAACATGCCAATAATTTTAACATTAATTTTGACATGATCTATCCTCCTGATTTAGCTTAAACTGGATACGATAATATGATTCATTCTTCTTTTAAATGAAACCAGATATTGCCCATGATTACTTCATACCGCCTCCTTGCATCGTCATGGTTGCAAATTGTCAACATCATTAAAATCAACACATCGCCATTGTGAGAAAGAACAGGATCCAGTCGTGATGAAAATGTGGAAGGGCAAACCCGACAGTAACATTTAAAAGGATCCAGAGCCAAACATGTCGAGATTGCTCGTGCACATTGTCCACAAACACTTGAGCACGAACCATGCCGCAAAAACACCTTGTCATTACAATAACTTGAAATTATTCAATACGTATTGCCACTGATGTTGCGACAACAAAGTTTGCAGAGGCGGATTATCGATAGGAAGCAGTCAATCAGAATTTTATAAGGGACAAGGCACCAGTGCGTTTTTTCAGCTTGCCATACTATTTCAATATGATAAACCATCCAGGACCTGCATGACGTATTTGAAAAACAGATATGGAAAACTTTCCTGAACTCATGAACGAGCCGAGACAAAAATGAAAAGCAACGGTATAACTATCGAGAAATTAAGGCATCAGCCTTGCCAAGCACTTGAAGCTCCAAATGCTGTTTATTCACGCAATGGTTTGATGTTACGAAGCCGGCGAAGGAGTCTGCGAGGCCGCAAAATCAAGGCAAGCAGGACATCAGCTGAGTAGTTACAAATACTCAACAAAGATCGTGACTATTCAGCACTCCAGTTAGCCGACGAGATTCTCGTTGCTTTACATACCCCCACTTGGCCCTTATTCCGCATATCCGGTCAATTCCTGACTGACCCCCCGGAACTGTTCCAGGGCCGCTTTCAGGTTTTCGACGATGGCCGCGGCGAGCACCGCCGGTTCGGGCAGGCTGTCGATGTCTTCCAGGCTGTCGTCCTTGAGCCAGAAGACGTCCAGGTTCAGCTTGTCGCGCCGGGCCAATTCCTCGTAACTGAAGCGCCGGAAGCGTTCGGTTTCCGTGCGCTCGTGGAAGCAGCGCGTGAAATCGTCGAAATCGCCTCCGGTCAACCGCTTGGTCTTCAGGGTCTTGTGGATGTTGGTCCGGTAGTCGTAGACCCAGAGTTCCCGGGTCTGGACTTCCCGTGAGGCCGGTCGCTTGTCGAAGAAGAGCACGTTGGCCTTCACGCCGGGGCTGTACCAGATGCCCGTGGGCAGGCGCAGCAGGGTGTGGAAGTTGAAGCCTTCCAGCAGCCGCTTGCGGATGCCCTCCCCGGCCCGGCCCGCCTCGAACAGGACGTTGTCCGGCAACACCACGCCCGCGCGGCCGTTGGTGTCCAGGATGGTCATGATGTGCTGGAGGAAGTTGAACTGCTTGTTCGAAGTGGTGAATTTGAAGTCTTCGCGCTCGTAGCTTTCGCGCTCCGTCGAGACCGCGCCGTCCTCGCCGACAACCCTGTAACTCGACTTCTTGCCGAAGGGCGGGTTGGTCAGCACCACGTTGAAGCGCCTGCCTCCGTCGCCGGCCAGGGCGTCGCCCTGGACCACGGGGCTGGCGCTGTTGCCCAGGCCGTGCAGATAGAGATTCATGGCGCAGAGCCGGACCACCTCGTCCACGATATCCACCCCGGTAAAGGCGTCGTGGCACAAGGCGCGCAGCCTGTCCCGGTCCCGGGTCTGGGTCTTCATGTGATCGTAGGCCGCCAGCAGAAAGCCCCCCGTGCCGCAGGCCGGGTCGCACACGGTCTCGCCGATTCTGGGGTCCACGCACTTGACGATGGCCTCAATCACCGGCCGCGGGGTGAAGTACTGCCCTGCCCCGGACTTCACTTCCGAGGCATTGCGCTCCAGCAGCCCCTCGTAAATCTCGCCCTTCACGTCGACCTGCAAGCCCACCCAGGGGCCTTCCTTGTCGATCAGACTGACCACGCGCTTCAGCTTGGCCGGATCGGAGAGCTTGTTTTGGGCCTTGCGGAAGATCGTGCCGATCAGCCCGTCCTCCCGTCCCAGGGCCTCCAGCGTATGGCGGTACTGCAACTCCAGCTCGTCGCCGTCCTTAATCGCCAGTTGCGCCCAGTTCCACTGCGACGGAATGGCCGACGTCTCGCCCAAAAGCTCCTCGCGCTCCAGGTCCATCTTCAGGAACAGCAGATACGTGATCTGCTCGATGTAATCGCCATAGGAAATGCTCTGATCGCGCAGCACGTGGGCGTAGTTCCAGACTTTGGAGACCAGTTGTTCGTTGCTCATGGGCCTTACAGTTCCTCTTCAGCGATGCCCGCCTGCTTCATGATTGCGCGTTGCAGACCGATCTTCAGGTCCCGGTTTGCATGGACGGGCACGGTGATGCGCAGATTGCTTCCAGATTGGACGAAGATGTGATGGCTCCCCGTGACACGTGCCAGCGTCCACCCTCACTGTTCCAGTAAAGCACTCATCTTCTTGCCGCTGATGGTCTTCATTTCAGACGACGAGTTCCATGACTTGATCGGTGGGGTCGAGTTGCACGGTGTCCATGTCGATACTCAGGCAGCCCTCGACGGCGTCGTAAATGTTCTCGATCAGCTCCCGTAAGTTTTCTCCCTGCGTTGCACAGCCTGGGATCGCGGGCACTTCTGCCCAGTAACCACCCTCTTCAGCCTCGTGAATCACAACTTTCAGTTTCATCGGAATTCATCTCCTTTGCACTGGCTAACGCTGAATCCGCAGTGAAGCGGAGTTCGCGGCATTGCTGGGCCAACTCTTGGCCTTTTTAATATCTCGCTCCTGGCTCATTTGTCTCCACCGCATAGAAGAAAATAGACCAAATCTCCCTCCCTGCTGTAATATAACCTATAGCTAGGTCAGCACAAGCCTGTTTCTGGGAACGGTCGAGAACATGCACACAAATCCTTGCTCCGTGTTCAGATTCACATTCACCATGTTTCAGACCGGCGCCCTCGGCTATGAGGTTTATGGTCAGGCGCACCATCAGGTCCTTGGCCTTGGGATCGCTTTCAGCGATCAGCAGGATCAATGCCGTCAGCCCCTGTTCGTTCAGGGTTGGCCTCATGCCTTCCTGGTACAGGTAGAGTAAAGACAAAATGCGCCGGAGCGCTTAGCGCGGTTTGAATTGACCCGGTAAGCCCACGGAAATGATGGCATCCAGGTTGTAGTGTTTTAACGAGCGTTTAACACGGCGACGGCCCTCCTGGCGAACTACTAAGAAATTCTTAGCAGTTTGCATCCTCTGCCAGTTCCTCCTCCGCGAAGATGCCGCGCAGATGCATCAGGACGTTTTCCGGTGTTGTACCAAACAAATTCCCCATTTGGCGTTGCGTCAGCCACAGCGTCTCGCCTTCCAGGCGCACCTCCACCGGAACGGTATCGCTGTCAAAAATGACGATATCGCTCATATCCTGGGCCTGCCGGTCTTGTATCGGGTCGGCCCAGCCTCACGCTCAGCCCGGATACGGGCCAGCAGCTCCGATGCCGGTTCATCATTGGGGTCTTGAGGGACAAGACGGCCAGCGAAGGCGTCTTTGAGGATGGACTGGCGCAGGGTGGTGGAGCGAGTGAGTTCGGCTTTGCACAGTTCAAGCAGATGATCTCCCTGGATCCTTGTGCGTCGAATCTCGTCAACTATAAAATCCAACTCATCCATTGGCGGAAGTGGAATGGCGATCCTGTCTAAATTCTTTTGGGATATGTTTCTCATGGACATCTGAGCACCGGTAGCCATCATTTCGATTTGAAGTCGTCCAAGTGGAGACTTCAGCACATAGTTCAACCAGTACTCAATTGGTGCGACGCATCGAAGACGCAAAACCTTATCGCTGAGCTGAAGGCGTTTAGAAATGTTTTGGACAACAACACTTGCACCCACAAGCTCAATAGTGTTTGCGCGGCTGATCAGAAGGTCTCCCTCATTAATCTGGCAGGAAAGCATGGCACGAATTTCTCCAGAACAGCGGACGTCTTCAGGGCTGGAGTTTTGCTTCCTCCCCTCAACGAACAACACCGCATCGTCGAGAAGATCGAGACATTGTTCGCCCGACTGAACAAGGGGGAAGAGACGCTGCGCGAGGTGCAGAAGCTGCTCGCGCACTATCGCCAATCCGTCCTGAAGGCTGCCGTCATCGGACAACTCACCGCCGACTGGCGCACGGAAAACGCCCGCCGCCTGGTTTTCTGAGAACTGCTCTGGGGAATGCCCCGGAATAGGGAAAATCCCTGGCTGGAAAAGCACTCCGAAAAACAGAAGAACCGGACCGCACAGGACGCTCGTCCGCGTGCTATTGAATAACAATGCGCCTATCGCTTATGCGAAGGATGACGACGACCAACAGGATGATCACGAGAACGCCGATAACGCCACCAATGACACCACCTCCGACATCCCCGGAAAGCGTCGCCAATTGATGCAGTTGCTCTTCGCTCAAGGTGTCGAGTTTGGCGACGACTTCGGCCTTGCTCATGCCGTAGTCCTGAAGACGCTGGGCTACAATCTTATGCTCCAGGGCGCCCTGAATGACCGCCAACTGGGTTGCCCTTTCGGAAAGGACCTCGCCGGAAGAAAGCCGGCTCTGGGCCAAAAAGGCCTCGGCGTTGGGCGGCAACAAGGAGAAAAAACAAAAAAGGGCCATAACTGTCCAGCAAAGTTGTCTGTTCAAAACCATTTTTTGCCAGTTCATTTCAATCCCTCCCTGTAAAAGTGTTATTGGGTTCAGGTCTTGTTTCTTGACTTGTCTCGTCCTTAATGATCATCCTTCCGAATGCTTGGTAAAGCCCGCGATGCGGAGAAATCTTGATAGCTGGGATCTCTGAAGCCATCACCATCGACTACCAATTGGTCATGCAAAAGAGTGTTGGCCTCGGGAAATTGGTTTCAAAAGTAGATTGGTCAGCCGAAATCCTTTGCCAAATTCATTGCCAACACTTGCTCAAGCTGAGCTTGTGCGGGGTGCCTATTGCGCACGGTAGCCTTATTGTGCCCTATTTCTTGAACAGGTCCGAATGGGTCCCATTCGCTCGAAGATTTAATTGGTCGCCTTCGATCCGGTAGATCAGCACCCAGTCGGAATCGATATGGCAATCCCGTCTGCCGACAAAAGTGCCTGAGAGCTTGTGCTCGCGATGGATAGGATCCAGAGGCTCGCCAGAAAGCAGGGTGCGGGCAAGAATCTTAAACCTCTCCATATCCTTGCCGCGCCGGACGCACCGCTTGGCGTCCTTCTCGAACTGCTTCGTGTAGACCGGCGTGTACATCAGATTCCGAGTTTCCGGAACATATCGTCTGCGTCCTCGCAGACAACCAGATCACGTCCGGCCTCAGATGCCTCGAACGCTCGCTGCGTGGTTGCCGTGGGTACAACGACATCAAAGGGAAGTCCGCCGCGAAGCTCAACCTGCTTGTAAAATATCGTGATGGCCTGCGTGGCGTTCAATCCCAAACGACGAAATACGCTCTCCGCATGGTCCTTCAATTCGGGTTCCACTCTCGCCCGAACCATGGCTGTCTTACCCATTGTATCACCTCCATTGTTTCGGCAAGAGTGCACCACGTATGGGATACGCAAGCAATTCTTCTTTAGCCCCACGGTCCGGGGCTGACCGGCTTCGGCCTGAAGTGGTACCGGTTCTTTGGACAACTCAGCGGCTTTCGTCACCATCTTGACCTGAGTGAACTCGCGGGTGCCTTGCGGGCGAAGCGCTGCTTGCAGTCGGGATATCTGGCTTTGATATTTTGGTCGTCACTTCCAGCAGAAAATCTTCCTAATCCACGCTCAATTGCAGCCCGGCGCCCTTGGCGATTTTAAGCGCGGAATGTCAGTTCCAATATTTCAATGCGTTAAATGATACGTCTACGTGCGTCAACATAAAGACTTGTCACATCTCCCGTGCCGTTAGGCGCAGCGATTGCCGCCGAGTAGAGATACAAGTGAAACCATGGTTGGGATAGCAGCAACAAATCCTGCAACACGATATCCATTACTCATTCACTCTTTGAAGGGTAGACCATTATGCTTTGCAGGTGCATCATTGCCAAGTGTTGCATTATGAACAATCACGGTATACGGCTTTTCCAATGTTCTTGGGTGAAGGAATTGCCTTATTAACATGGATCGACTTCGGAGGGATGTGATGAGGCGTGCTAGTTGTTTGTGCTGTATCATGCTGCTTTTGCCATTGACCGTCTTCTCTGTTTCCGGATGCGCTACCTTTCAAACAAGTACTCCAGGTGCAGATACAATCGCAATCGACGCGGCGGAAGAGGCTTCAATCACGGACGTCAACCATGAACTTGAGCTGTCCGACATAAAGGGTGATCCCGGCGTCGGTAACGGAGGCAGGCCGTCTTTGAAGGGGGCAAGCCATCCCGCACATCGAACTATCGACCCATCTTTATCCTCATCGGGCATGACCACGAAACAGGCTCAGATGAGACTGTTGTACCTCGGCTACCACGAAGTCGGCATAGCCGATGGAATCATGGGCGCAAAGACCAGGGAAGCTTTGCGGAACTTTCAGCAAGACCGGGGTATTCCCGTGACAGGCAAGATAGACCCCGCAACCCGGGAGGAATTGATGAAAAAGTAGAGCAAGCCCCCTTGATTTGCTGCATCTTGACCTGAGTGAACTCGCATGTGGACTTTCGGGCGAAGCGCTGCTTGTAGTCAAAATACTTGGCTAGATACGCAAAAATTAAGGAAAGCCCGACCAGGGCTGATCAGTTACCATTTTTTAAATTTTTACTATGATGCTGATCAGTTACATTTGACTTTGCATTGGCTGCCGGTTCGCCTTTCAAAAGATAAAACGCCCCTGTTCATTACTGAAAGGGGCGTCTTCATGAATCATCTATACAGGCTCCCCTACCCCGCTCCCCCCAGGTAGGCGTTCTGCACTTCCGGATTCACCAGGAGGGCTTTAGCCGTGTCTTCCAGAACGATTTTCCCCAGTTCCAGGACATAGCCCCGGTCAGCCAGCTTCAGGGCCAGGCGGGCGTTTTGTTCCACCAGGACGATGGTCACGCCGGATTTGTTGATCTCCCGGATCGTGGCGAAAATGGACTTGACCAGGATCGGAGCCAGTCCCAGGCTGGGTTCGTCCAGGAGCAGAATCTTGGGATTGGCCATCAGGCCGCGGCCGATGGCCAGCATCTGCTGTTCTCCGCCGCTTAGGGTGCCGGCCAGCTGTCCGCGACGCTGATGCAGGATGGGGAACATCTCGTACACCCATTCCATGTTCTTGCGAATCCGGGCCTGATCCGTAGCCGTGAACGCTCCGAGATGCAGATTCTCCTGCACGCTCAGGGTTCCGAAAACCCGCCGCCCCTCGGGAACCTGGGCCAGGCCGAGCTTGACGATGTCATGGGCCTCCAGCTTGTGCAGGGCCTTGTCTTCCAGGTAGATCCCGCCTCCCGACGGCTTGACCAGGCCGCTGACGGACATCAGGGTCGTGGACTTGCCGGCTCCGTTGGCCCCGAGGATGGTCACGATCTCGCCCTGGGCCACGTTCAGATTCAGTTTATGAAGAACCTGCACATTGCCGTACTTGACTTCCAGATTTTCAATTCGCAGGAGCATGGTCAGAATTCCTCGTCTTCATCGTCTTCCGGAGCCCCCAGGTAGGCGTCAATGACCCGTTGGTCCTTCTGAATTTCCGCCGGAGTTCCCTGGGCGATCAACATTCCGTACTCCAGGACCACCAGTTTTTCACAGATTTGCATGACCAGATTCATGTCGTGTTCGATCAGCAGGACCGTGATCCCGCGTTCCCGAATCTGAATGATCAGGTTCACCAGCACCTGGGTCTCGTAATCGTTCATCCCGCCGGCGGGTTCATCCAGAATCAGGAAGCGCGGCTTGGTGGCCAGGGCCCGGGCAACCTCCAGCAGACGCTGGTTGCCGTAGGACAGGTTGCGGGCAGCCTGATCCAGGTGCGGTCGAAGCCCGACGAATTCCAGTTCCGTCACGGCAATTTCCAGCGCCTCTCGCTCTTCCCTCTTCTGCCAGGGCAGACGAAGCATGGCGCCGACGACTCCGGAGCGCATCCGGCAGTGACATCCGGCAAGCACGTTTTCCAGGGCGCTCATGTTCTGAAACAGGCGAATCGTCTGAAAGGTACGAGCGATGCCCAGGGAGACGATCTTGTTGGTGCGCATGTTCACGATATTGCGCCCGTCAAAAAGAATCTCCCCGCTATTGGGCTGATAGTTGCCGGTGATCAGGTTGAAGACGGTGGTCTTGCCCGCGCCGTTGGGACCGATCAGACCGACGATGGAGCCGTGGTCCACGTCGAAACTGACGTTGTTCACGGCCATGACCCCGCCAAAGGCCTTGGTCAGGTTGGCGATGCGCAACAAGGGCGAGGCGCTCATTTTCCACCTCCCCGGGAATCAGCAAGGAAATTCAAATTAAATGTCCGCGGCGGTGGCGGCAGGATGCCCTTGGGCCGGAAGATCATCATCAGGATCATGGCTGCCCCGAAGAAGAGCATCCGTGCGCCGGCGAACTCCCGAAAGACTTCCGGCAGGCCGATGATCAGAAAGGCTCCGAGAATGACGCCCTTGATGTTGCCGGCTCCGCCCAGGATAACAATGGTGAACATGATCACGGATTCCCAGAACGTGAAGGACTGGGGTGAAACAATGGTCATCTTGGATGCGAAGATGGTCCCGGCCATGCCGGCCCAGAACGCTCCGAGGACAAAAGCTACCAGCTTGTAGTGGGCCGCGTTGATGCCGCTGCCTTCCGCCGCCACGTCGTCCTCGCGGATGTAGTTCAAGGCCCGTCCGAACCGGGAGTTTTCCAGACGCACAAAGAGCAGCACCGTGATCGCGGCAAAGGCAAGGATCAGGTAGTAGAAGTCATGGGGAGTGCGGATCACGTACCCGAACAGCACGGGACGGCTGATCCCGAAAATGCCGTTGGCTCCGCCGGTGACCCCGAAGACGTTGTTCACCAAGGCGATGCGCACGATTTCCACGATCCCGATGGTCACGATGAGCAGATAATCGCCGCGCAGATGAATGATCGGCCTGGCCACGATCAGGGCGAAAATGCCGGCTGCCATGCCGGAAAGGGGCATCAGCCAGAGCACCGGAATCCCGAACTGGGTGTTCAGGATGGCCGTGGTGTAGGTGCCCACGGCGAAAAACGCGGCGTGCCCCATGTGAAACAACCCGGCGTAGCCGAGAATGATGTTCAGGCTGAGTGCCAACACCGCGTAGAGGCCGATGGAGTTGAGGACGTCCACCCAGTAGGAATCCAGCCAGTACGGAGCGACGAGCAATGCCGCAACGAAGAGGATGTTGATGATGGTTGCCGGCTTCATACTTTGTCCGCCACGCGTTCGCCCAGGATGCCCGTGGGGCGAAAGATCAGGATCAGGATCAGGACCATGAAGGAAATGGCGTCCTTCCAGGCCAGAGAGATATATGTAGCGCCCATGGCTTCAATCACTCCCAGAAGCAGACCGCCGAGCATGGCGCCGGGGATGTTGCCGATTCCGCCCAGGATCGCGGCTGTGAACGCCTTCAGGCCATAGACCCAGCCCATGGTGAAGTTGATCTGACCGTAATAGAGACCGACCATCATTCCGGCCGCTCCGCCCAGGGCCGGGCCGATCAGAAAGACGTACATGATGACCCGGTTCACATCGATGCCCATCAGCTTGGCCGCGCCCTGATCAATGGCCGCGGCCCGGATGGCCGTACCGGTCTTGGTGCGCTGCACGAAAAAGTACAGCCCGGCCATCATCACGATGGACGCGGCAAAAAGAACGATCCGCATCACCGGGATATCCACGCCGAACATGGAAATCGACGTGGTGGGCAAGATGTCGTGGGGGTAGACGCGGAATCGGGCGCCGTAGATGAGCATCACCGCGTTCTGAAAAAATATGGACGCGCCCAGGGCCGAAACAACCGCGGAAAGCCTGGGCGAAGTGCGCAGGGGGCGGTAGGCGACCCGCTCCAGCAGTGCGCCGATAACGGCCACCAGGCCCATGACCATGATCACCAGAACCATGATTCCGGCCATGGGGCCGAGGTGTTCGGTAAGTCCCATGGACAGAAGAAGGGTCAACCCCAGGTAGGCTCCAATGGTGAACAGGTCGCCGTGAGCGAAGTTGATCAGCTTGAGAACACCGTAAACCATGGTGTAACCAAGGGCGATCAGGGCGTAGATGCCGCCCACGGCCAACCCGTTGGTCAATTGTTCCAGAAAAAGTTGCATGTCATGTCCTTCGGATGGTTTGGAGAACACGGAGCCTGTGGAGATTTCGCCGGAGATGGACTTTCAGGTAAGGATTTTGAGTGGTTTGCCTCAAGGAGAGGCTTCTCGACATTCACATGATCAAGCAAAACAACGTCTCAAAAGCATTAGCTGAAGGGCTATCGCCTTTCGCTGATCCCCCGGAACCAGACCCGGCGGGCCAAGTCAAGCATGGCCCGCCGGGCAAACTGATTACTTCAAGTTATTGTTGAAGGATGAAGCGGCCTTCGCCGTCCACCTTGTACACGCGGTACAATTCGCCCACACGGTCGCCCTTTTCGTCAAAGGCGATGGTTCCGGTCAAGCCTTGAAAATTATCCAGTTCCGTCTTCAGATACTCAGCGATCTTATCCGGATCGGTGGATTCGGTGCCTTCTATGGCGGCAACAATGACTTTGAAAGCGTCACCGGCCAGCACGGCCCAGACGGAAGCCGGGTCGTCCTGATACCTGGCGCGATAGGCGTTCATAAAGGAAGTGGCTTCCGGGGAGTCCAGATCCTGGGGCACGGGCGGGCTGAGGAACATGAAGCCTTCGGCTGCTTCCTTTCCGGCAATGCTCACCAGGTCGGGATTATTGGTTGCGTCGCCGCCGATGAAGGGAACATCCCAGCCCATGGCTTTTTTCTGACGCAGCAACAGTCCTGCTTCCGGAAAATAGCCGGTGAACAGGACGACTTCAGGAGCACGAGCCCGCAGTTGCGACAGGATGGCGCTGTAGTCCCGCTCGCCGGGTGTCAGGGCATTGAAGAAGACGATTTCAACGTTGCCTTCCTTGAGCAGCGCCTGGGCCTCGTCGGCCAATCCCTTGGCGTAGGTGGTGTTGTCATGCAGGATGGCTACTTTGGTGAACCCCATGTCCTTCAGGGTATTGGCCGCCACCAGACCCTGCTCGTCGTCGCGGGGGGAGGTGCGGAAGAAGTAGCGCATCCCTTTCTCGCTCAACCGAATGGCCGTGGAGCCTGTGGCCACCTGGACGATCTTATTTTCGTCGAAGATGTTCTGGCTGGCTTCGGTGATGGAGGAACCATAGGTTCCGATGACGGCCACGATGTTGCGGGTGGACAGACGCTGGGCCGCCAGTGCGGCTGTTCTCGGATCGCCGGCGTCATCTTCGGCGACGATGACCACCTTCTGGCCCAGGACTCCGCCGGCATTGTTCTGTTCCTCGGCGAGCAGGTCCACGATCTGCTTCATGGCCTGACCTTCACTGGCCCAGGAACCGGTCAAAGGGGCCATCAGGCCGATACGGATCTCGGCATGGGCCTGGCCCAGCAACAGGGGCAGCACCAGCAAGCTTGCCAACACGCTCAAAAACAAACGTTTTTTCATGCAATTGCCTCCTACGGAAGAAAAAGGTTGAACCATTTCACGCCGAAAAAAATGGTGAATGCCAGTTGCCAACACTGAGCTAATTGGGTCTCTTACGGCGAAAAACATGGAAAATCAACAACCTTGAACAAATTGACTCGGTGCTGAGATATTGTTTAGATGTAATACTAACTCTTCGTCTTTCAAGCACAATTGTTACAGTATTTGTAAACCTGAGCACCTATTCAGACGCGTTGGAAGTGGAGGCCATGATTTGGCGAGGCGCTAAATCAGGCATACCGTTCGTGGTGAATGCCGCATGCCGAACTCCACTCTTGCCAACTCCGGATCAATGACCATCATAGCTTCCATGAAACTGTAAGTTCACGTTGCCGGCGGTTCCTTTCCGCCCACCGCATCCATCAGCCGTCGCATTCCCCCCTTCAAAACGAGACAAGGTACTCAACATGCAACGATTGTTCACTCTTTTTGTCGTGTTCTTTTGGCTGGCGGTCTCGCCGCTCGTTGTTTCAGCGGAAGTAGTCGAGCACCGCCTGGACAACGGGTTGACCGTCCTGGTTCTTCCGGACCAGCGAGCCCCTGTCGTCACCAATCAGATCTGGTACGGCGTCGGCGCCATGCATGAGCATAGCGGCATCACCGGCATTTCACACATGCTGGAGCATATGATGTTCCGCGGCAGCGAGAAGTACCCACCCGGTGAATTCACGCGGATCATTTCGGAAATCGGCGGATCCCAGAACGCCTTTACCGGGCCGGACTTCACCGGCTACTATCAGGTTGTCGGGACACAGCACTGGGAGATGGTCATGTCCATGGAAGCCGAACGGATGTTTGGCTTGAAGCTGACCGAGGAGGAGTTCCAGCCGGAGCGCAATGTCGTCATCGAGGAGCGCAGGCTGACCCGGGAAGACCGTCCCATCGCCCTTTTGAACGAACACTTCATGGCCACGGCCTTTTTCAACAGCCCTTACGGGCATACCGCCATCGGCTGGATGACGGACATCCAAGCCTATACACTGGAAGACCTCCAGGCATGGTACGAAATGTGGTACGTGCCCAACAACGCCGTGGCCGTGGTGGTGGGCGACGTGGATCCGGAGGAGGTCATCGCCGCGGCCGAACGATATTACGGCCCCATACCGGCCCGGCCGCTGCCGGAAATCAAGCCGCGCACGGAAGCCCCCCAGCGGGGCGAACGCCGAATCACCCTGCGAGTGCCGGCGGAAATGCCGTATTTGATCATGGGCTGGAAAACCCCGGTGCTCTTGACCCTGCGTGAACACGGCGAAGATTCCCTGGAATCCGCAAGGGATGCTTATGCCCTGATGGTCGCGGCGGGAGTGCTCAGTTCCGGCCATGCATCCCGCCTGGACCGTGAACTTGTCCGAGGCAGGGAACTGGCACGGGCCGCCAACGCGGGATACAGCGCCTTCAGCCGTATGGACAGCCTCTTCACCCTCTCGGCCATGCCGTCCACGGGAACGGATCTCCAGACCCTGGAAGAGGCGCTCCTTGAACAGGCGGAGGTATTGCGCAGCGAACCCGTGACCGAGCAGGAGCTTCAACGGGTCAAAGCCCAGGTCATCGCCGCCATGGTCTATCGCCGTGATTCGCTCAACGCCCAGGCTTTCGAGCTGGGCATGCTCGAAACCATCGGCCTTGGCTGGCGGACCATTGAAGAATATGCCGAGGGCATCCGTGAAGTGACAGCGGAAGATGTTCTGCGCGTGGCCCAAAAGTATCTGATCCCGGACACGCGTACCGTGGCCGTTCTCGATCCGTTGCCACTGGATGCTCCCGTGAGAGAATCAACGGCGATCCAGGCACAATAGCTGCGAATGTTGCAGCTTAAAAAGTTCGGTCACAGCTTGCGAGTTACTTTGCAACTGGATTCCCGCCTTCGCGGGAATGACTTCCATGAGATAGCTTTCCAAGCACGTCATGCCCGCGAAGGCGGACATCCAGGCCATGCTTGTCACAAAATTTGAGCAGTTACCTCCGAATATTAAATGCTCATAACATTTTAGATAATTTCTGATTCAACTTGCTTTCTTTGAGTCCATGTCGATTCTTTATCACCACGAATGGCACGCGAGCACAAAGGGACGAGACGTCAGCAACAAGCACCATCCGCGCTCGACCATTCCCAATCATTAAGAACAAAGGTTCATTCATCCGAGGTATCCCATGTATCAACGTAATCCATCCACGCAAGCTGTTCCCGTTCCTTTGCCGCTCCGTGGGCACTTTCTGATTCTTTTCCTGTTTTTTTTTACGGCGGCCGGATTGTTCGCAGCGCCGGCAACGGCCGCGGAGTTCGAACATTGGGAAACCGAAAAGGGCATGAACGTGCTCTTCGCACCGGCTCCGGCCTTGCCCATGCTGGATGTACGCCTGCTTTTCGATGCCGGCTCCTCCCGGGACGGCGACCGTGGCGGTCTGGCCCGCATGACGAACCAGGCCCTGGCCTTCGGCACCGCGGAGTTGGACGCGGACGGCGTGGCGGAACGGTTTGAATCCGTTGGTGCCCAGTTCGGCGCCAGTGCGGCCCGGGACATGGCTGTTCTGCGCCTGCGAACACTGACCGAACCTGACTGGATGGAGACGGCTCTTTCCACATTCGTTTCCCTCCTGGCCGATCCGGCGTTTCCGGAGGACGATCTGGCCAGAGCCCGGCGA
Organism: Desulfonatronum thiosulfatophilum; assembly: GCF_900104215.1. Classification (NCBI taxonomy): domain Bacteria; kingdom Pseudomonadati; phylum Thermodesulfobacteriota; class Desulfovibrionia; order Desulfovibrionales; family Desulfonatronaceae; genus Desulfonatronum; species Desulfonatronum thiosulfatophilum. The sequence goes on from NZ_FMXO01000015.1 coordinate 41,956, forward strand.
CAGACGTTGCAGGCACTCCGGCAGGAACGCCAGGAGCCGGGAACCCTCGCTTCCCGGCGCTTTTATCAGCTGGCGTATGGCGACCATCCCTATGCCGCGCACCCGCTGGGGACCGAAAACAGCATCCCGAACCTGGACCGAGACGAACTGCTGCGTTTTTTCCAGGAACACTACACATCCCGCAATGGAGTGCTGACCATGACCGGAGATCTGGACCTGGATACAGCCCGGCAAATCAGCGAGCGCATCTGCGCGGCACTCCCCCAGGGAGAGTGGATGCCGGAGCTTCCACCGATAACGCCGCTCACGGCACCTGTTCTGGAGCACATACCTTTCGCTTCCGAACAGGCCCATATCCACATGGGCACTCCGCTGTTGCGTCGTGATGATCCGGACCGGTTCCCGCTGAGCCTCGCCAATCACGTTCTGGGCGGCGGCGGATTCACGTCCAGACTGTTTCGGGAAATTCGCAATGAGCGCGGGTTGGCATATTCCGTCTCCAGCAGCATTGTTCCCATGTCCGTTGAAGGGCCATTTGTGATCAGCATGCAGACCGGCATCGACCAGGCCCCGCTGTCCGTGGAAGTACTGCACAGCGAGCTGCGGCAGTTCATTGAGCACGGCGTCACGGAGGAAGAGTTGGCCGCATCCAAGGCGAACATCATCGGCCGGTTTCCCTTGAGCCTTGTCTCCAACAGCGAAATCGTCTCCACCCTGGCCATGATCGGATTTTATAATCTTCCCCTGGACTACCTGGAAACCTACACCGAGCATGTTTCCCAGGTCACGACGAAGGAATCACGGGATGCGCTCCAACGGCGCCTGCGGCCTGAAGCTATGGTCACGGTGATTGTCGGCGGTCCGGAGGGACTCTTTGGACCGGACGGCCTCGCCGCGCGCAATCCATCGCCTGAATGATCATTTGATGCCGATCGTATTCTCCAATAGCCCTCTCCACCGTAACTGACCCGCCCAACGAGAAAAGATGAGCTTTGAACCCTCTTTCAAATTACTGGAGGGATGAGGTTCCAGAGGCAGACGCAACAACCGCCGGAGACACATATCCGGCGGTTGTTGTTTTTGACGCCCGTTGCCGTCAAGTCCTGCCGATATCGCAAGCGATCCAGCATGGCGGTTTATTATCCTTGTCAAATGGACAGCTTGATTAATCCATATGGTTCGGCTGAATCCATTTCTTGACGGGTCATGGGTTCTTATTTAAATCGATCCGGAAAGTTGCCATCTTGCATGCCCATCATTGAATTCGGATCAGGGGATCTTGTTCCCGTTGATTCCACGAATTCACCGCGATTTGTTCCACTCTTCGTTCATAAATATCAAAACCCACCATTGGATAAAGAATGCCCTTCAAATCCCCTGCCGCCGTCACCCGTGACCGCATCCAGGACGTCGTCCAGAGCAGTCGATTCCAAAATGCCATCATTTTTGTCATTATCGTCAACGGCATCGTACTTGGGCTGGAAACTTCGGCCCGGGCCATGGAAGTGGCCGGTCCCTTTCTCCTGATGATTGATCGGATCTGTCTGAGCATTTTCATTGGTGAAATCGGTTTGAAGTTCTACGCCCTGCGCGGACGTTTCTTCAAGGAAGGCTGGAACATTTTCGATTTTCTCGTGGTGGCCATTTCACTGATCCCCAGTCATGGCGGGTTTGCGGTACTGCGATCGCTGCGGGTGCTCCGGGTCTTGCGGATGATCTCCGCCTTGCCCAGCATGCGCCGGGTCATCGCCGCCATGCTCCATGCCCTGCCCGGCGTCAGCTCCGTCGCCGGCATTGTGGCCATCATCTTCTATGTGGGAGCGGTTATTACCACGAAGCTGTTCGGGGCAGCCTTTCCGGAATGGTTCGGATCGATCGGGGCTTCTTTCTACACCCTGTTCCAGATAATGACCCTGGAAAGCTGGTCTATGGGAATTGTCCGCCCGGTACTGGAAGTTTTTCCGCTGGCATGGATGTTCTTCGTGCCCTTCATCATTGTCACCACGTACACGGTCATCAATCTGGTGGTGGGCATCATTGTCGGAGCGATGGAGGAAAAGGCCATCGAGGAAGGAATACGGGAAGATCCTGCCAAGACCTGGCAGAGGCTGGAGGCTCGCCTGAACGGTCTGGACAGCAAGCTGGACAGACTATTGAAGGAGAAATCCGAAAAATCGTAACTGCTCAAAACTCCGGGCAGCCCTTTTCATGGAAGGGTCAGGCATCTTGCCTGCCTAAGAACTGCCCTGTGTCGTGATGTGTGAAGAAGAGTTAGTTGATGAAAACGGATGTATATTTTTTCTGGTTTTCCAGAACCTTGCCCACGCCTCGCACCACCGTGGTCAGGGGGTCGTCGTCCTTGATGACCTGGAGATGCGCACTATGGGAAATGAGCTGATCCAGCCCCTTGAGCAACGCCCCTCCTCCCGCCAAGTATAATCCATTATTGGCAATGTCGGCCACCAATTCCGGCGGGGTTTTTTCCAAAGCACGACGAATCGCCAGCACGATGGCATTGACCGGTTCCTGAATCGCCTCCCGAATCTCCTCGTCGTGCAGGGTCAATGTGCGCGGGTTGCCGTCCACCATGTTTTTCCCGCCGACTTCAATGGACAGAGGCTTCTCCTGCCGGAAGGCCGATCCGATGATGATCTTGGTCTTCTCAGCCATGTTTTCCCCGATCAGCATCTGGTATTTATCCTGAACATAGCGCTGGATGGCTTCATTCATCTCATCGCCGGCTATTCGCACCGATTCGGAATAGGCCACCGAAGAAAGCGAGATGACGGCCACTTCCGTTGTTCCGCCGCCGATATCCACGACCATGTTCCCGATGGGCTCGTCAATGGGCAAACCGGCGCCGATGGCCGCGGCTACCGGTTCCTCGATCAATTTGACTTGTCGGGCGCCGGCCTGGGTTCCGGACTCGATGACTGCCCGCTTCTCAACCTGGGTGATCCCCGCGGGAACGCCGATGATGATCATCGGCTTGACCAGGCGCATTCCCCGGATCACCTTGCGCACAAAATAGGCGATCATCTCCTTGGTCACTTCAAAATCGGCAATGACCCCGTCCTTCAGAGGCCGAATCGCCCGGATGCTTTTCGGGGTTCTGCCCAGAAATTCCTTGGCCTCCTTGCCCACAGCCAGAACGTTTCCACTCCGGTTGTCCAAAGCCACCACGGAGGGTTCGTTGAGGACGATACCGTCTTTCGGCGTATACACCAGCGTGTTGGCCGTTCCCAGATCCATGGCCAGGTCGGTGTTCATGAAGGAGAAGAAACGCTTGAAAAACATGCCGTGTCCACCTTGCAAAGATGTTTTAGGAACAAAAGGATGAGTCTGTGACGCCTGACGGCATTTTCTGACCCAAGTACGTATCCGCTGTCAACGGAAATTTGAGATAAGACGATCTATCCGGACATTCAGGGCTACTGTTCTTTTTCCGGAGCGGGCGCTGGAGGGAGCATGGCTTTGAGTTTGCTCACCTGGTTGCGCAGATAAAGATTTTCCAGAAAAAACTCGAGATGTTCCGTAACCAGCTGCAGAAAGACCCGCATTTCCTTGCACGGTGTACGCACGAGCGGATCGGCCAGCACCAGAACAGCTCTCGTTCGCTTGGAGACGTTGAGCGGCAGGCAAATGACCGTATGAAGCACTACCGAACCGATGGCATCCTTGGAAAACAGGGTGACACCGGTATGTCCCGATTCCATGTCCGCTGAAAATACGGGCTTTTCGTTCTTGAAAACCCAACCCACAAGTCCGCTCCCAATGGGAAAAGAGTCAGATTTGGAGAGATTGTTGAGCGGAAAACCATCGGTCCAGCCCTCGATGGTAAAATTTTGTCCGAGTTCATCCCGGACAGCGAGGGCAGCGTGTTCGATCTGCGAGGTTTCCGACAGAATCCCGAGAAAATTTTTGAGATATGACGACCAGAGCGGAAACCGCTGACGAAGCTCGCGCAGTTTTTGCAAAGCCTGATAGTACGTAAAGTCCTTCCTGCTTGTCTGCAGCCGGCAACTGTCCATTTGCAGCGCGGCGACAAACTCCACGAACTGATGGAGAATCTTTTGATCCTTGGTGCTGAAGGAGTAGCTCTTCTTGCTGTCTACGCACAAGACTCCCTGTCCTTCCCTGAGAGGACAGCCCATGAACGCCTTGACCACGGACTCGCTCTGGCCGGAATAATATCCCAGCGATTCGCTCTGCAGTTCAAAGTTATTGACCAGCAACGGCTGATTGTTTCGGAGTATCCATCCCACCAGCCCCTTCCCAGGTAGAACCGTCGCATTACGCGCGAGATCATTTCCCAGGCTGAAATGAGCGGCCACGCGATACGAGCCGCTTGCGTCAGGCAGGAACAGAACCGTCGAGTAGGCGTCGAAGGAGTTCGCGATGATGCTCAAGAGGTGCTGCAAGCACCCGATGTTCTGACTATTCATTGGTTCCAAGTCGAAACTCATTTTGGGGAGCGTCTTTGGACAAAGAATTCGATGCTACGATTGAGGGACTTTTCCTCTTCCGAGGTGAAGTAGCACCCGGGAAGCTCGTTGCGTTGCCGGTGATAGTGCAGGCATTCACAGCACAAGCCGTGTTTTGGACAATCTACCGAAGTGCATGTGCAAAATTTGGTATTGATTTTTATCCGGGGGCATTGGCTGCTCTTGGACATCGAGAACTCCAAGGAAGTGCAAGGTTGCTGTAAAATTCAGGGACGGCGGACTTGAGCTTCCAGCTTCGTCCTCATGAATCCGTGCATGCGAGGGTTGAGTCGTCGCCATCAACAACCATCCCTTGGATGCGGGCGGATTGAAAAAAATCTGTACAGTGGAAAGCCCTGCAAGACAATGCGTCGATCGTGCTGGGTCAATATTCTTGAGTCGACATTGATCATGGGTCCGCCTGCTGCGGCTATTTACATAAAAAGACTTCGACTTAATGTCAATAATTTGATTTTATTTGACATTTTTTAAGCAAGCCATCTTCGTCCGAAAGAGTATGACATTGACACATCATATGCCGCACGCTAGGTAACGACAATCAATCTATGGAGATAGCCACATGCAAGATGCACGCAATCAATTCTTTCATTTTTTGGCCAAGAAGAAGCTCAAGTTCACCTCCCAGCGCGGGCTCATCTTCGATGTTTTTTGGCAAACCAGCGATCATGTCTCCCCGGAAGAGCTATATAACCTGGTCAAGCAGAGCGATCCGCAGGTCGGTCAGGCAACCGTGTACCGGACACTCAAGCTGCTCTCCGAAGCAGGTATTGCGCGTGAAGTGAACTTCGGCGACGGCGTGACGCGATATGAGCCGACCTTCGGCCATGCTCACCACGATCATCTGATATGTTCAAGCTGCGGTCGGAGCGTGGAAGTCATGGACAGCCAGATCGAAAAGCTCCAGGAACAACTGGCCAAGGATCACAACTTCACATTGACGGGACATAAGATGTACCTTTTTGGGGTCTGCCCCGAATGCCGGAGCGCAGGCAAATAAATGCGTCAATAATACCCGGTCTATTTCGGCGCCTCATCAGTCTCGCCATGACAAGTTTTTAAATTTTTTGCCTTGACCGGCTGAACCTGTTCAAATCTCCTCCTCCCCCTTGCCATCTCTTGAGATGGTCATACCATCGTGATCACGTCATAAGTGATCCCTTATTTCGATGTTGCCGATATCCACCGGCCATCATCTCCATTCTCAAATTCGTACATGGACAGCTTCCGCATCAATCGCGCCGACTGGAAACGCCGTAATCTGCACAACCGTCTTCAGGCCGGATTGCTGCTGATTTCCATGAGCGGCTTCCTGGGACTGCTGGGCTACATCCTTTTCGGCTCCCAGGGCCTGTGGGTGATGCTGTTGATGTCCGTCATCCCCCTGTTCTGGAATCCCTCCAAATCACCTCGCCTTGTGTTGCGTCTTTATCGGGCTCGCCTTTTGCATTTTGATCAGGCCCCGGCACTGTTCGCACTTGTCCGCGAATTGTCACAGAGGGCCGGATTGCCGGTTGTCCCGGAAATATTCTTCATCTCCAACAACATGATCAACGCCTTCAGCGTCGGCAACCGCAAGGCCTCCGCCGTGGCTGTCACCAATGGCCTGCTGCAATCCCTGCGGCCTCGTGAAATCGTCGGCGTGCTGGCTCATGAAATCAGTCATATTGCGAACAACGATTTGCGGGTCATGGTCCTGGCCGATCTGATTACCCGCATGGCAAGTTTTCTCTCACTGATCGGCCAGTTTCTTTTGTTCCTGAATCTGCCCCTGATCCTGATGGCGGAAGCGCATGTCGACTGGTGGGCTGTCCTGCTGCTTGTTTTTGCTCCGCAGATCATGCTGCTGGCCCAGCTCGGTCTTTCCCGAACCAGGGAATATGATGCGGACATGCAGGCCGTTCAATTGACGGACGACCCCGAAGGACTGGCCAGCGCCCTGTACAAGGTCGAAGATCACCAGGTTTCCATCTTCCGACGTCTCTGGCCCGGAGCCCGGCTCCCTCAGAATTCCTGGCTGCGAACCCATCCCCCAACCGAGAAACGGGTTCAACGCCTGCTCGCTTTGCATTCATCTTCCAAACGTAAACCCGGACAGGTTTATTCGGCGTAATCGCAACTACTCAGCTCTTCCGAGTTATAACGGACTGGATCCCCGCCTCTGCGGATATGACCGACTTGGAGATGATGGAATAAAAGTCATTCCCGCGAAGGCGGGAATCCAGGTCATGCTTGTCACAAGTTTTTTGAAAAGCCACATTTCCCGCTCAAGCTGAGTAGTTATGCATAATCTTGCGTTGAAGCGAAAATTGCGAGCACACTTCGCGGTTTCTCCAAATTCAGATCCTTCACCGATCTTCTTGCCATCGCTCATCCGAATCTTACCGTGATTGCACGACGTATCAGGAAGAAATTGGAGAGTTTTGCGCATGAAGACCCTCATGAATACATTCATATTCAGCTGTCTGATCGTTCCGTCGGCATACATGGGTTTGCCGACACTGATCAGCGCCAAGGAGAACGCGACAATGCAACAGGAATCCCGGAATCATGAATTGGCCACGCTGGCTGGAGGCTGCTTCTGGTGCCTGGAAGCGGACATCATGAAGTTGGACGGAGTGCAGGAGGCGATATCCGGTTACACCGGCGGGAAAGTGGACAATCCAACGTACGAGCAGGTCACTGGCGGCCGGACGGGCCACTATGAAGCCGTCCAGGTCCGGTTCGATCCGACCGTGACCAGCTACGAACAGATCCTGGACGCCTTCTGGCGTTCCATCGATCCCACCGATCAGGGCGGACAGTTCGCGGACCGCGGGACGCAATACCAGACGGTAATATTCTATCATGACGAAAAACAGCGCGCGGCGGCCGAGGCATCCAAACAGGCTCTTGAGGAATCTGGAAAATTTTCCAAGCCCATTGCCACGGAGATTCTCCCGGCCGCGAAATTTTACGCTGCCGAGGATTATCATCAGAACTACTCTGATACCAACCCCGAGCATTATCAACGCTACCGGGTGCTTTCCGGACGTCAGCCCTTCCTGGACAAGCACTGGAGCGAGACCGAGGTCCGCCGCCCCGCTTCTCCTGGATTCACTCCGCCCTACACCAAGCCTTCCATGGTGGAATTGCGTTCCAGACTCACGCCCATGCAGTATCAGGTCACGCAGCAAGACGGCACCGAGCCGGCCTTCAAGAATGAATACTGGGACAATAAGCGGGCGGGCATCTATGTGGACGTGGTATCCGGAGAACCGCTCTTCAGCTCCCTGGACAAGTTCGATTCCGGCACCGGCTGGCCCAGCTACACCGGGCCGCTGGTTCCGGAGAACGTCGTGGAACGTCAGGACCGCAAACTATTCATGCGCCGGACTGAAGTCCGCAGCAAGCATGCCGATTCGCATCTGGGCCATGTCTTTCCGGACGGCCCCCCGCCCACCGGACTGCGCTTTTGCATCAACTCCGCGGCCTTGCGTTTCATTCCCGCGGAAGACCTGGAGTCCGAAGGTTACGGGCAATTTCGCGAATTGTTCAGATAAGTATTATTCGGAAACTATTCAGCACATCCCGGGTAGAGCTTCATTCCGACGCTGGATTCCCGCCTTCGCGGGAATGACTTGAATTACCATGCCGTCTCCGAATCAGTCATACCCGCGAAGGCGGGTAACCAGTCTGATTCGCACGGATTAACTGAGCAGTTATTTTTTTCGTCACAATGTATTCATACCGAAAAGGCGGCCAAAGGCCGCCTTTTCGGTATATTCATCACTTGGAAGTGACAGTTACTTCATTTCCATGCTTGTCGGCATCGGCGCGGCCACGACCTCGCCGCGCACCCGGACCTCCCCTTCGGCCAGAATTTCCACCGCCACCACCAGCTTGCGTCGGCGACGCTCCGTGACCCGGGCTCGCAGCTCCAGCTCAACGCCTAGCGGCGTGGGTTTGACAAAAACCACATTCAGGGAAGCCGTGACGAACCGCCCCAGGGGCTCGTCACCGGCAAGTTCCATCCCGGCGGCCGCCGCGGCCGTGGCCACGCCGTGGCAATCCACCAGCGAGGCCAACAATCCGCCGTAGACGTAGCCCGGCACGGCGATATGCTCCGGCCTCGGGGTGAACCGGGCCTTGGCTTCCGTGCCGTCCCAACGGCTTTGCACGTGCAGTCCGTGGGGATTGTTCCTGCCGCAGCCATAGCAATGGCTGAGTTCATCCGCATACAGATGCTGGACCGGCTTGTCGGACATCTTAGCGCCTGATCTTTTTGTAATGGTTGATCAGGCCATTGGTGGACGAATCATGGCCGCTTAAGGGCTGATCATCCTTCAGTTCCGGAAGAATGGCGTTGGCCAACTGCTTGCCCAGCTCCACGCCCCACTGGTCAAAGGAGTTGATCCGCCAGATCACGCCCTGCACGAAGATCTTGTGCTCGTACATGGCAATCAGGCTGCCCAACGTGTTCGGCGTCAATTTCGGAAAAAGAATGGAGTTTGTGGGTCGATTGCCCGGAAAAACCTTGTGCGGCGCGATAAGATCCACCTGTTTCGCATCCATTCCGGAAGCCTCCAGCTCCCGCCGCGCCTCCTCCTCGGTCTTGCCCCGCATCAGGGCCTCGGTCTGGGCGAAGAAATTGGAAAGCAGGATTTCGTGGTGCTTCCCAAGTGGATTGTGGCTCTGGGCCGGCGCCAGGAAGTCCGCGGGGATCAACTTGGTGCCCTGGTGGATCAGCTGATAAAAGGCATGCTGGCCATTCGTTCCGGGCTCGCCCCAGATCACCGGGCCGGTGGAATAGTCCGCGACGTCGCCGTCCCGGGTGACCCGCTTGCCGTTGCTTTCCATGTCTCCCTGCTGGAAATACGCCGGAAAGCGATGCAGGTACTGATCGTACGGGAGAATGGCATGGCTTTGAGCGCCGAAAAAGTTGTTATACCAGACCCCGAGCAGGGCCAAAGTCACCGGCAGGTTCCGTTCCAGCGGAGCGGTCCGGAAATGTTCGTCCATGACGAAGGCCCCTTCCAGCAGGTCCATGAAATGATCCATGCCCACATAGATGGCAATGGACAGCCCGATGGCCGACCACAGCGAGTACCGCCCGCCGACCCAGTCCCAGAACGCGAACATGTTCTCCGGATCAATCCCGAACTCACGCACCTTCTCGGTGTTCGTGGACAATGCGGCGAAATGCATGGACACGGCTGTCGGATCAAGCAATGCATCCAGCAGCCATTTCTTGGCCGTATTGGCATTGGCTATGGTTTCCTGGGTGGTGAAGGTCTTGGAAGCGACAAGAAACAACGTGGTTTCCGGGTCGCATTGCTTGAGCACTTCCGCGATATGCGTCCCGTCCACATTGGACACGAAATGGACCCGCAGATTGGGATGCCCATAGGGCTTCAAGGCCTCGGTGACCATGTACGGCCCCAAATCCGATCCGCCGATGCCGATATTCACGACATCCTTGACCAGCTTGCCGGTGAAGCCCACCCAGGTTCCATCCCGCACGGCAGTGGAAAAGGCTTCCATTTTGGCCAGGACGTGACGCACTTCAGGCATCACATCCTGGCCGTCCACCATGATCGCCCGGTCCGAACGATTGCGCAAAGCCACATGCAAAACCGCCCTGTCTTCCGTGAAATTGATCCGCTCTCCGCCGAACATCCTGTCCCGCCACTGCTCCACTTCGGCTTCCCGCGCCAGGCTGTACAGCAGATCCATGCTTTGCTGATCGACAATGTTCTTCGAGTAATCCACCAAAATCCCGTTCACCGTTGCTGAAAAACGTTCAAAACGTTGCGCATCGGCAGCGAAAAGATCACGCATCTGTTTGCGCTTCATGATCTCGGCCTGCTCTGCCAGGGACTTCCAGGCGGATGTTGTCGTCAAATTGCTCATGACTCCTCCATGGTTTGAAATGTTCCTTTCAACACATAAATCTCCATTCCGCCCTGTCCAAGGCCGGCAATCAAATATCAAAAGATGCTTCCCACGATAATTCGAGGTAATACCCACTCGGGCTTTTAATGACCCATCGGCGGGTGCAGGCGACGAATCTTTTGAATCATCTCATCAAATTGTTGCAGGAAACGAGACCGATCCTGCTTTTTGAGCGGCGCAGGGCCGCCGATCATCTCACCTGCACCACGAAGTTCGGATAACAGATCCCGGGTCGCGACGGCCATGCCGATGTTGTCTTCAGTGAACGGCTTGCCCGTGGGTCTGATCGCCTGCGCCCCTTTCTTGAGACAGCGGCCGGCCAGAAGGATATCAGCGGTAACCACAATATCGTGAGGGTTTACATGCTCGACAATCCAGTCGTCGGCCGCATCCAGCCCCTCCGCGACAATTTCGAGTACAACCCTGCGTTCATTGGGAATGCGCATCCAGGAGTTGGCCACCAATGTGACGCCGAGTTGATAGCGGCCGGCAACGCGGTACACTTCCTCTTTGACCGGACATGAATCAGCATCTATAAAAATATGCATAAATATTTCCCTCAATGCCTAAAAACCAACCTCACCCTCGGAAGAACTATTGGAGGATGATCTGGCACTGGCCAGATTGTCCGGATATATCGTCACGCAATACGCGGACAAGGTTCAGCTGGACAACGTTCAGAACAGGCGCAAGAGCGGTTTACGCGAAATATGGGGGCAAAACGCTGAGCATCCTTATCATGCGTTCGGCGCATTCAAGGAAAGGATATAGGAATTGACGCCCTCTTGCGGCCAATATTGTGCATTGAGAGAATCCAGGATGTGGTTTGCGAGACAGAGACCAAGGGTTTCAAAGGTCTTCACCTGCAGCAGGTGGAGATGACCCAGTCGGAGGTAGTGATCCAAGGGGCCGCGGATTCCGGGATACTCGATGACGATCTGAAAACTGCGGGCATGATGGCGAAAACGTACTGTTATGTCCGCGTTCATCTTTGTGGTTCTAATGGTATTCACAACGTAGAGAAACACTTCTTCCGTCGCCAGTTGCAGTCGGATGGATGTGTCGTCAGGATAATCCATCAGCCGACACAATCCTTCCAGTCCGGCATTGACCACGACCACCAGCTCCTTGCGCGGTGCAACGGTGACACGGACGACTTCAATCATTACCAAGATCTCCTTTCTCTTCCGCGACAAGCATGAGTCTTCGTGCGGCAAATCTACACAGGTAGCAATCCGATACGCAATTCACCGTGTCAGGGTGAAATTATTTCGTGAAGCACGGATAATTACATTGAGTAGATCGAGTCAATGTAATTTTTTGATTCACCTTTATGAGCCATGAAGCTGTTCACAAATGCAAGGTGATCCAACGAGCAAGCAGCTTTCTGGTTGGCCGCACGGCCAGTAGGACGAACAAGGTCAAGGACGTCCACTTCAGCCATTGCGGCATTATTTCCTGGACAGCTCCAATCTGTCCGACGACATCAACATTCAGCCAGGATACGATCTGGTCCACCAGAAGCCCCAGAAACACCGCGGAAGAGATGATGCCGAAGACATAGCAGCCCAGTGCCGAATTCCCCATTTCCCGCCGAAATACGCCTAGAGTTGCCATGCTCGTAACCGGGCTGGTGAGCAGAAAAACCAGGACCGTGCCGGGAGAAATCCCCACCAGAAGCATGCCGGCAGCTATGGGCGTGGCCGCGGTGGCGCAGATATAGAGAGGAATGCCGACAACAGCCATGAGCAGCATCGGCACAAGACCACTTCCATAGGCGGCCATCGTCTCGGGCGGCATAAAGGCGATAAGCAGGCCCGCAAACGCCAGACCGATGAAGATCCAGGTGCTGATATCATCGAGCAGATCACGGAAGGCAAAGCGCATGCCGGCACGAAATCGGGCGCCGACGGGCGTCGCTGGGGCAACAATCAAGGGCTCCAGACCGCCGGAACAAGCGCTGTCGGAACATCCTCCGCCGCAGGAGGATGAGGCGGGGGAACCTGACATAAACGCACCCTTGTCCGAGGTGACGGCCACCAGAAGGCCGGTTATGATGGCCGTCGCCACCGCGCCGAGAGCGCGAACAGCCGCCATGAAGGGGCCCAGCAGCGCATAGGTGATGGTGATCGAATCCACGCCGATTCCCGGCGTGCCGATCAGGAAGGCCGTGGTCGGCCCTCGTCCCGCACCACCTCGATGCAGGGCCAGAGCAGCGGGAATCGCGCCGCAAGAGCACAGCGGCAAAGGTGCTCCGACAACGGCGGCCCGTGATACGGCCAACAGCCCGCGCCCACCGACCATTCGCTTCAAGAAGTTTTCCGGAACAAACGCCTTGACCAGCCCCCCGGCGAACAGCCCCAGGAGCAACCATGGAGCCGCGGCCAGGGCAACGGATAGGATTTCAGCAAGTACGGTCATTGTAATTTCTATGGAATAAGTTGTAATTGCTCCACAACATCCGCCAGTATCGTTGTATTGCACCGACAGTATCCATGCAAGTCATAATATAGCGATGCAACGGCAGGCAACTGTCATACAGCACACCAAACAGACACTTTACCGAACCAGGCCGAAGGGGCTAAACTCCTTTCAGGCAATTCAGCCCCCGCAATCCTCCCAATGATTCATCGGTGAACAACAAATGGTCAAAAAGTCCCTCTCCCGCATTCCGGCCCAGCCCGAGTTTCTGCCCATGTCGCGTAACGAAATGCAGGATCTGGGCTGGCGCGAACTCGATATACTCCTGGTTACCGGCGACGCCTACATCGACCACCCCGCTTTCGGCGTGCCGCTGCTGGGACGCCGGCTTTCGGCCCACGGCTTCAAGGTCGGCATCGTGGCCCAGCCGCGCTGGGACAGCCTGGACGACATCCAGGCTCTGGGACGTCCCCGGCTCTTCGCCGGCGTCAGCGCCGGCGCGCTGGACTCCATGCTGGCGCATTACACCGCATTTCGACGAATTCGTCGCGACGACGCCTATACGCCCGGAGGCCGGGCCGGGGCTCGCCCGAACCGGGCGAGCATCGTCTACACCAACCTGGTCAAGCGCGCCTTTCCCGGTCTGCCCGTGGTTATCGGCGGGATAGAGGCTTCCCTGCGACGGATTTCCCATTATGATTTCTGGACCGACAAAATCCGCCGATCCATTCTGCTGGACAGCAAGGCGGACCTGTTGCTCTACGGCATGGCCGAGAGGTCCGTTCTGGAACTGGCCCTGGCACTGGATAGCGTTTTGAAAGAGGATAACTCAGCGAAACGGTCCTTTGCCCCTCTTTCCCCGCAAACATGCATGCGAATTTCCGGAGCTGTTTTTTCCTGCCGTGAGGCGGATCTGCCCGTGTTGCCCGATGTCCAGGAATTGCCGTCCCACGAACAGATCCTTTCATCGCCCCAAACCCTGCTCCAGGCGACGGAACTCATGGAACAGCATGTTCACCAGGGACAGCACGGCTTGATTCAATCCGTGGGGGACAGACTGCTCGTGATCACGGCTCCGTCCGCTCCGTTGAGCGAACAGGAAATGGACGCCCTGTACGACCTTCCCTTTGCCCGGCGACAACACCCCTCCTACCAGGAGCCGATCCCGGCACTGGAAATGATCGCGGCCAGCATCACGACGCACCGCGGATGCGGAGGTGGCTGCTCGTTCTGCTCCCTGGCCCTCCATCAAGGCCGCCGGATCAGCTCGCGCAGCAGGAAGTCCATTCTGGCCGAGGCCCGGAACATGGCCGCCATGGCCCACTGGAAAGGCGTGATCAGCGATGTGGGTGGGCCGAGCGCGAACATGTGGCAGGCCACATGCACCCGTGAAAGCGAACCCTGCCGCCGGAACAGCTGCATGCATCCCGCGGTCTGCCCGTTTTTCCGCGTCGACCAGCAATCCATTCTGGCCATGCTTACCGAAATCCGGGAGCTGCCGGATGTCCGCCATGTGCGCGTCGCCAGCGGAGTACGTTTTGATCTGCTGCTTCAGGATTCCAAGGCCGCCGAGGGATTGATCCGGGATTTTGTCGGCGGTCAGCTTAAACTGGCCCCGGAGCATGCCTCGGAAAAAGTGCTCCGTTTGATGCGCAAGCCCCAGTTCAAGGTCTTTGAGCAGTTCCTGGCCTTGTTCGAGCACCATTCCGCCAGGATCGGCAAAAAGCAGTTCGTCGTTCCCTACCTGATGAGCGCTTTCCCGGGGTGCACGGATCAGGACATGGTCGAACTGGCCGACTGGCTGAAGAAAAAAGGATGGCGGCCGCAGCAGGTCCAGTGCTTCGTACCCACCCCCGGAACCCTGGCCACGGCCATGTTTCATGCCGAAAAAGATATCTCGGGCAATCCGTTGTTCGTCGCCCGAGGCGATGCCCAGCGCCAGGCGCAGCACCAAAAATTGACGTCCCTGATTGAACCGGCCTTCCCCGGAAAAAAAAATCAGGCGCGGAGCGGGACGCGGAAAAAGAAATAAAAAAGGGGGCGAAGATGCCTCGCCCCCTTTTTTGAAACTTCAGTTAAGCAGAAATAATCCTATTTCTGCTCCATGGCTTTTTTCAACTGCTCTCCCAGGCTTCCCATGGGGCCTTCCTGCACGGCATGGCTCTTCCAGTCCTCGTTTTGTTCCGCATCCGGCAATCCCAGGGATATGCGTCTCTTCTCCAGATCCACGACGTCAACGGCCACCGGGAGAGTCTCTCCGGGTTTGGCTTTGCTGTAAATATCGTCTGCGGAGCGTTCCAGCCGTGAAGCCGGCAGCAGTCCCACGACCCCGGGTTCGAGCTGGACAAACATGCCGAAAGTTTCTCTTTTCTCCAGTATTCCCTGCACAACCTGGCCTTTCTTGTACCGGTCGGCCAGTCCATCCCAGGGATCGCCCTCCGCGTCGCGCATGGACAGTCCGATGCGTTTTGTCTGTAGGTCAATGGACTTGACCATGACCGGGACGGATTCTCCCACGGCCACCACGTCGCCAGGCTTGTGCACGCGCTTGAGGTAGCTCATTTCACTGACGTGCACGAGACCCTCGATGCCTGGAAGGATTTCGACAAAAGCACCAAAGGGCGCGAGGTTGGTTACTCTGCCCGTGATCTTGGCGCCGACCTGAACGTCCGCGGCAATTTGAGCCCAGGGATCTTCCATGGCCTGCTTCATGGACAACTCCAGCCGGACATGGCCCTTGCCCTGGTCATCGACCTTCAGCAGTTTCACGGTCACCTGATCCCCTGCAGCAACCACGTCCTCGGGCGAATTGTTTCTGGACCAGCCCAGTTCGGAAACATGGACCAGGCCCTCCAGGCCAGGCGCAACCTCCACGAAGGCACCGAAGGGAGCAAGGCGGGTAACAGTGCCCTGCAGCACGTCGCCGACCTTGGTGCGTTCCAGGAACTCCGCCAGGGATTGGGCCTGCTCCAGATCCAGGAGCACTCTTCTGGAAACCACGATGTTCCGCCCCCGTTCTTCGATGCGGGTGATCAGAAACTGCATGCTCTGACCCACAAGATCATCAGGGTTGGTCACCGGCCGCTTGTCCACCTGACTCAAGGGGCAGAAAGCAATCTTGTCCAGCACGCGGACTCGGAAGCCGCCCTTGCAGACCTCCTTGATCTTGCCTTCCACGGGAATGCGCTCTTCCATGGCCTGCTGCAGCTGCTCCATGCCGCCCTCGCCGCCCAGGGCGCGCGCAAGCCGGATCTGACTGCCTTGCATCGAAACCACGTACAGCTCGACTTCGTCGCCCTCCCGCATGGAAAATGCCCCGTCCTTGTCCAGGAGCTCATGTTTATCAATCACGCCGTCGCTCTTGGTCCCGGTATCGACGTAAACCATTTCCTCGCCGACAGCGATGATTTTGCCCTTGATCCGGTTGCCGACCCGGAGTTCCGGTTTCATTTCCATTTCAGAGGCTTCAAACATTTCGGCAAAACTCTGTTCCATTTGCGAATCGGACATACGATGTGCTCCTGTGCAAGGTCGTTTTTCTTCGTCGAGACGATAGCTGGTCAAAATGTGCAGGTTTCGGGAAATCCCGTAATCAACATTAGAAAATATTGTAACTATTCAGCACATCCGAGTAAAAACGGACTGGATACCCGCCTTCGGGGGTATGACTGACTTTGATGCGGCAAAAAACAAGTCATTCCCGCGAAAGCGGGAATCCAGGTCATACATGCCACAATCTTCGAAACGAACCTTTTTCGCTCAAGCTGAGTAGTTACGGAAAATATATATAATAGTACTCAATGCATCGCCCTGGGCATGGTGCGGGGAAATGGCATCAGTGTTTTATTCGTCAGCAGCCACCCATTTGCGGATGGCGTTCAGTTCCTGGGACCACTCCGACGAAAATCGCAGCTTCAGGAATTGCAGAAACATTTGGTCGAAAAAGAACAGGCCCCGTTCGATGAGGTACATCTTTTCCAGAAAAGGGCCGTCGGGATCCTGCCCTTCTTCCAGCCGGAACTCAACCTTGGGGGTCTTGAAGCCGGCCGTGGAGAAATCCTCGGCCTTTACAGTAACCTGCCAGCCCTGACCGTCTTCATCCATCCGCAGTTTCGCCTGATGAACCTTCTTGCCGCGTGCCAAACCACTCTTGGCCTCGTGCAGTTCCCCGCCGGGACCGCTGCAAACCGCGGATTCCAGATATTCGCCTTCTCCGCTCTGAACCATGACCCGGCCCTCGAAGATCAACCCGAAAGCCACGCCGTCCGTGGTCTGCCACTGCCCGTTGTTGTGCACGCTTCGAAACCAGGCCCAGGTCAAAAACTCCTGACCCAGAGCCAGATCCTTGGCCTTGATCGTTTCCAGCGTCACTGGGCAGCCTCCCGAGCAGGAATGAAAATCGAACCTTCAAAGCTTGTCAGGCGGCCTTCAGCTCCAGCCCCCAGCATCTCCAGACCCAGGGAGACGGGGGTCAACGGCTCCAGTTCGGCCTGAAAGGTGCGGGCGAAGAGATCTTCAAACAGCGTTCGGATCTTGCCGTTGGTGGTGGCCAGATAAACCCTGTTGTCGCGAACACTCCAGACAACATCAAAGACAGCCGGAATCGGCAGGCTGCGCATCAGCAGTTTCTGACGCACCTGCTCGCGCAGTTCGGTTTTCTGATCCTTGGGTACGAACTTCTTGCCTTCCTGGGCAAGTTGAGCCTGCCGTTCCCTCAGGGCGATCATCCAGTGCTTCTTGAACACCGCGGGCGGAACCCTTCGAGTATCCAGGCGCAGGGAAAACGCCAGATACGGTCCTTTCTCCGGTCCGGCCGTGGCCCAGTCCACGTCCAGAAGGTCATCGAAACAGACCCATCCGAAGGATCGTTCCTCCATGCTCTGATCGATGTCCACAAAGGCGAAGCTCTTCAACCGCCTGGGAATCTCGGCAAGGACATCGTCCCCGACGTCATCCGGCAGCCTGTATCTCGTCAACCCCGTACTCGCGGAAAGAAAACCCACTCACAACTCCTGTCCCTGGAACAAATTGATTTGACCGAGAATATCTTCGCTGATTATCTCTGCTGCGACACTTGTTTTGCAACTACTCAGCTTCAGAGCAGGAAAAGGTTGCTTTGAAAGCTTGTGGCAAGCATGACCTGGATTCCCGCCTTCGCGGGAATGACTTGTTCTTCAATGCCATCTCCGGATCACTCATACCCGCGAAGCCTGTCCTCGTGTAGACGGGGAGCGGGTATCCGGTCCGCTTTTACTCGGACGAGCTGAGAGTTGCCTTGGCATGTTTCTATGTCCACCAGAATGAATCAACCACGGAGCAACGGAGAGCACGGGGGGATGCATCTCGTCAAGCAAAATTTTCTTTCCCCGTGTTCCCCCGTGCGCCCCGTGGTTTAATCTTCGGCGGCTCTTTTTGCTCCGAAAATGCCGCAAACGCATTATTGAATGACGGAATACCCTTCAACGTGGTCCTGTTCCACGATCACCGTGTTCGTCAGCAAGGCGACATCGGAAATTTCCACCTGCACCTCATCTCCGGCATGCAGGGGGCCGATTCCGGGAGGAGTCCCGGTGAGAATTACGTCCCCCGGAAGCAGGGTCATCACGTGGGAAGCAAAGCTGAGCAGCTCCCAGGCGCTGAAAATCATATCGCCGGTGTTGCCGTTCTGACGCACCTGCCCATTGACCCTGGTGATCAGCGTCAGCTCGGAAGGATCGGGCACTTCCGTCTCGATCCACGGCCCGATGGGCGCAAAGGTATCGAAGCCTTTTGCCCGTCCGTATTGTCCGTCCTTGGTTTGCAGATCCCGCGCGGTAATGTCGTTGGCGCAGGTATACCCAAAGATATATTCCGCGGCCTGAGTCGCATTGACCTTTCGGCAGGGCTTGCCGATGACCACGGCCAGCTCTCCTTCGTAATCGACCCGGAAGGACTGGACAGGCAGAACTATGGGTTGCCATGCGCCGATGACGGCGGAAGGAGGCTTGAAAAAAAGAACCGGCTCATCCGGAACGGTTTTGCCCATTTCCTCGGCATGGGCATGGTAGTTCAGGGCCGCGCAGATGATCTTGCTCGGCGCCACCGGAGGGAGCAGGGCAATCTGATCCAGACCGATCGGATCGTTCAATCCCATGTCCTTGTTCAGACACATCACATGATCCGGTTGCAGTGTGGCGTAGAAGGTCTTCCCCGCATACTGGACTCGCACGACACGCATAAAAACTCCCAGGAGGTTTCATCCAAAAGATTGCACTGTTCAGCACATTCTGAACACAAGACGAAAACCGGTCAGGCTTGTCTCGGTGTTGCGCCGTTGTCTGTCCGACTGAGCCGGACTCGTTCACGCCGACATGATCGGAATCAACCGGATTACTCCCGCAACAGAAGCCATCTTGACGTACCGGCTTGCCGCCAAGCCCTGCAGGTGACGGGCTTGGCCGACCTGGAGGCGCTCCCCTGCCCCATCACACCCCGACGACAACAGGCAGAACCACTGGATCGCGTTGCAGCACCTTGCGGAAAAAGCTGCGCAAAACAATGCGAATCCGCTCCGCATTTTTCTTTGGCGAGGCTTTGGGGTTGGATTCGAAGACATCCAGGATCAGGCATTTGGAGTCGTCCAGAACGTGTTCGAACTGCTGCTCAAAAACAAAGCCTTTGGTGATCATCTCCGGTCCGACGAGAATATGCCCGGTTTCCTGGTCAATGACCAAGTGCACGACCACCAGTCCTTCCTCTGCTAGCAATTTGCGTTCCTTGAGCACGCTGGCCCCGACGTCTCCGACTCCCTTGCCGTCCACAAAGGTCGAATCCACCCGGATTCGATCCTCGAAACGAATGCCGCGCTCGAAAAAGGTCAAGGGCTGGCCGTTGTCCAGGACAATGGCTCGTTCCGAGGCCACCCCGCATTCGCGCGCCAGCTGGCAATGCTTCACCAGATGCCGGTATTCGCCGTGAATGGGCACGAAAAACTTGGGCTTGACCGTATTCAGCATGGTGGCCAGTTCTTCCCGATGCGCATGGCCTGAAGCGTGGATTCCCTGCACTTTTTCATACAGCACTTCGGCACCCAGACGATACAAATTGTTGATCACCCGCGATATGGCTTTGGTGTTCCCGGGGATGATTCGTGAGGACATCAAAACCAGATCCCCCTTATGGATCTTGATCTGGCGATGATCGCCCTGGGCAATGCGCGTCAGAACGGAAAGCGGCTCTCCCTGCGATCCCGTGACCAGAAGCACGAGCTTGTCGTCGCGCATGTCGTCGATATTCTCAAGGGAACAGGTGGCGTCGGGTGCAGCCCGCAGATACCCGAGTTCCCGCGCCAGGCCGATATTGTTCACCAGGCTCCTGCCGCTGACGGCCACCTTTCTTCCGGTCATGGCCGCCAGGTCGAAAACTTCCTGCATCCTCTGGATATGGCTGGAAAACAAGGTGATGATGATCCGGCCCTCGGCCTGCCGGAAGATGCGCTCCAGAGCTGCCTTGATCTCCATCTCGGTCAGGGTCACGCCTTCGCGTTCGATATTGGTGGAGTCCGACAGCAGCAAATGCACGCCCGGCTCGGAAAAGGCGGCAAAGGCATCCAGATCGGTAAACTGGTTGTCCATGGGCGTAGGGTCGATCTTGAAGTCCCCACTGTGGATAATGCGGCCCACCGGTGTCTCGATACCCAGGCCGAAGCCGTTGATGATCGAATGGCAAACAGGAATGAAATGGACCGTGAACGGCCCCAGTTCCACCTGATCACCGCTGGAAACTTGGCGCAGGTCCACATATTTGTTCAGGTTATGCTCCCGCAGCTTGTTTTCCAGCAGGGCGAGAGTGAAGGACGAGCTGTAGACGGGAACATCCACATAGGGCAACAGCCACGGCAAGGCTCCGATGTGATCCTCGTGGCCGTGGGTCAGGATGATGCCCCGGATCTTGTCTTTCTTTGCAAGCAGGGTTTCAAAGCGCGGGATCAGAATGTCCACACCGTAATGGTAATCACTGGGAAACATGAGCCCGCAATCAATGACAATAATGCTGTCATCGGATTCCAGCAGCATGCAGTTCATTCCGATCTCGCCCAGCCCTCCCAGAGGGGTCAGGGTCACGGACGTTTCTTGGCCAACCATTCATCAGTCTCCTTGGAATGCGTGTGCATGATATTCCACATATCCTGCTTTAATCGTTCACGATCCTTGATCGTGTAATTATCTTTGGTCTCAATTGGGGGAAAGAAGCGGACCGCGACCTCGCCCGGCCTGATCCTCCAGGAGGGCTTGGGCAAGACGTCGTGGGTTCCGGAGATCAGAACCGGAACCACGGGCCGTCCGCTTTTGATGGCCAGAATCATCGGGCCGATCTTGAACTCGCCAAGCTGCGCGAATCGGGAGCCTTCCGGAAAAATGAGGATCGAGGCGTGCTCGGATTTCGTAATGGCATCCTGAATGCTTTTCATGCCCCGGCGGGGATTGTCCCGGTCGATGCCGATATAGCCGATCCGGGACATGGCCTGGCCGAAGAACGGGATGCGGAAGAGACTTTGCTTGGCGACGAATCGAAACTGATGCCCTTTCAAGGCGACCAGCAGGACCGGGATATCAAACCAGCTCTGATGGTTGACCATCAGAATGTACCTGCCGGAGGGGTCGAAACCACCCCGGTCCACATGCACCTTGATCCCGGCCAGGCGACAGACGAGACCACCCCAGAAGATACCGACCCTGTTCGGGAGATTTCCGCTGGAATCAAAAATGGAGACCGCAATGGTGATGATTGCAAAAAAGATGGTCAGCGGCAAAAAGAGAAGATAAAAGGGGATGATGGATAACATTTAGATCAAACCTGTAGCCGGTTAAGATGGAAAAGTAAATGTTGCCGTCGGGCGTCAAGGGATCGCAATCCAAATCCAAATCCAATCGAAATCCAATCGAAATCCAAATCGAAATCCAAATCGAAATCGCAACCGAAATCGCAATGGGAATCGATCGCAATAATTCCCAATCTATTTTTATAACTACTCAGCCCGTCCGAGTAAAAGCGGACTGGGTACCCGCCTTCGCGGGTATGACTGACCCGGAGACGCCGTTGAAAAACAAGTCATTCCCGCGAAGGCGGGAATCCAGGTCGTGCTTGCCACAATTTTTTGAAAGTAACCTTTTCCTGCTCTGAAGCTGAGTAGTTACTTTGTTTTCGATTTTCGATTTCGATTGCGATTGCGATTACGACTTTGGGCAGCGCGAGATATTCGTTTCAAATTGAACGCAAATTCAAATGAGAGCCCTGAAACCGGCCGATCATTTCCTGCTCTTGTAGGGGAGAATGCTGTTCAAGGCGACAATGTCCTGCATTTCCATGCGATTATATTCCGGAATGTAGACTTCCATCACTCCGTGCAGGCGGGGATCAAAAAATTTGTGCAGGCTGTAGTTGGGTGCGGAGACGAAACCGCGCAATGCCTTGTGCACTCCCCCCATGCCGGGATCGAAGAGTCGCAAGCCTTGTTCGATCATCCATTCCATGGGCCGGTAGTAGCAGAGTTCAAAATGCAGGAACTCCACTTCTTTGCGCGTGCCCCAGTAGCGGCCGTAGAGCCGATCTCCGGCGGTGATCAGCAGCGACATGGCCACCGGTTGCTCGTCTCCCGGCTCGAAGGCGGCGATGATCAGCACGTTTTGGCGAAAAGTCCCGCGCAGGCCCTGAAAAAATTCCGGTGTCAGGAACTTGCAGCTCCATTGTCCGAAGCGGTCGTTATGCCGGGCATAGAACTCGTACATCAGCTCGAAATATTGCTCGGGTATCTCCTCCCCCAGAAAAAACTTCGTCGTGATGCCCTGCCCGGCCAGATGCTTCCGTTCCCGGCGCACGTTGCGGCGCTGCGTCGCCTTCAATCCCGAGAGGTAGTCGTCGAAACTTGCGAATCCGGGGTTGAGCCAGACAAATCCCTGATGCAGCCAGACCTTGTACCCCAGGGTTTCCAGGATCTGCCCCCAGGCCGTGGTCACGAAATGAAAACCGCATCCTGATACGCCATGCTCCAGGGAAAATTGTTCAATTTCCAGGCTCATGGCCGTGCTGAGCCTGGACTGGTTCGCATCCTCGGCCATCAAAAAACGATACGCCGTCACCGGACTGAACGGACTCATCCCCACCAGCTTCGGATAGTAGCGCACGCCCATGCTGGAGGCCAGTTGCGCCCAGGCCTGGTCAAAGACGAATTCCCCATCGCTGTGGCTCTTCAGGTAGAGGGCCGCGGCGCCGACCATCCGGCCCTGGCTGTGCATGGTCAGATGACAAGGCCGCCATCCGCATTGCGGGACCACGCTCCCGGACTCTTCCAGCAGGTGCAGCCATTCCCAGCGCAGAAAGGGGACATCGCGCTCCCGGCAGAGCATGTTCCAGTCTTGTGGGTCAATGTCGGCAATCCGGTCATGCCATTTTGCGGTCAGAGCTGGAATAGCGGTCATAAAACTCCTCGCAGCAGCACCACGGCCAGAACGCCCGTGCCCAGCGCGGCCATCAGATTGCGCGTCAGCGCGGCGACAATTGCCGTTGCCCCGGCGGCCAGACGCTCCGCTAAAGTTCCGTTCACCAGATTGGGAACGACAATGGCCACCAGAATGGACGCCGGAACATGTCGTAAAAAAGCCTCGACCCGAGGTGTGGGCGTGACCCGGCTGATCAGGAACAGCCCCGCCGCTCGGGTGAAGTACGTGGCCCCGACCATTCCCAGCAGGACGATGAAAACATCCAGGTTGGACGCGCCGGTTACGAGATCAACGCTCATGACGCCACGCTCCGTACAGCCCCCCGGCCAATCCGCCACAAAGAATATACCATTTTCCGGGCAGAACGAGAACGCCGATCCAGGCCGCGCCCGCGGCGACCAGCCAGACCGGCAGATCATGACGTCCCTTCCAGAAAAAAATCAGCAGACTGATGAATACCGCGGTAAAGGCGAAATCCAAGCCCCACCTGGCCGGATCGCTCATGGCCGAACCCACGAAATACCCGCTGGACGCTCCCAGGCAGGTGGCCGTGAACCAGAAAACATAAATGCACAGCCCGGACCCGAGCAGAAAACCGGCGTCCCGACCGCCGCCGGCCATCTCCCGCATGGACAGAGCCCAGGATTCATCAGTCATGAAAAACAGGGAACCGTAGGCCTTCCAGGGCGCGATTCCGGTCAGCCAGTCGCGCAGGGCCGCGCCCATGAGCACATGGCGCAGATTGACGATGAACGTGGTCAGGACAATGCCGAGAAAAGGCAGGACCGGGCCCCAGAACTCCAGGACCATCAACTGGGAAGCGCCGGCAAAGACACTCAGGCTCATGGCCCCGGCCTGCATGGCGCTCATGCCGGCCTGCACCGCCAGGACGCCGAAAACCAGCCCGTAGGCGAACACGCTCAACCCCAAAGGCAGACAGAGCTGAAAGCCGCGCCGGACGCCGGCAAATGTGAATTGGATCGGAGACAAAGAGGAACCCATAACTACCCGAGGCTTCCCCAATAATCCGGGGCCGGGACGAGCTGGTCAGGATCGGTCATTTCCAGGTAATAGGCGATTTCCCGGCGCAACATGATCAGCCCCTTGCCAGTGCCATGCGGCAGGCATGGGCGAAGTCTTCGGGATAATGCCCGATGATGCTGCGCAACTGCGCCTCACTGAAGCCGCCAGGCGCATAGGGCAGCTTGGGCAGGAAGGCATAGAGCAGGCGCTGGTCATTATCTTCAGCGTCAAAGCGGCGGGAGTACTCGATGCTCGTGACCATTCGCGCTCCAAGTCCCTCCAGGGCCTGCTGGGCCTTGAGCATGGCCTCGTCCAGGGACTTGCGGCAGGCCGTGTCCGCATCCAGGAGGTGACCGACGGGCCCAAGGGGCATGAGTTGCAGTTCAAAGGCCGATGTCTGCGCTTTGGGCACGAACAGGAGCACCTGCTCGTCCTCATACACCACCAGGCTGGATTCTCCCGAACCACCGTCCGTGCGCTGATTCGACCGGATGGCCCGCAGGTAGTCCGCAAACAGCCCCCGGCCGGTTTCACGGCGGTAGGCGGCCACGGCATCGGCCACCAGATCGCCGCAGGCAAAGGCATGCAGATCCCGACCCGACTCCCGGTCTTGATCGGTTGCCGACGAGGCTGACGCAACCGTTGACGGAATCAAGGCGTATTGCTGGTGAATCTGCTGGTGCGAGGCATGGAGGCGATATCCGCTGGGCGCGAAGTCGAACCCGAAATTCCAGCCCCACAACGTGGCGCTGTACGGCAGGCCGCGACCTTGCGCCGCTGCCTCAACCATCCGCTCCACAATCCGCAGACGCAGTTCTTCCAGTACATCCTGCGTCAGCATCCCGCGGCGCGGAACATCCAAATCCAACATCCGCGCAAGGCGCAGGTACGTCCGTTGGTAGTACAAATGGCGCAGGCCGCGCATATCCTCGGCATCCAGATCCCTGACCGCGTACCGCACTGCATCATGGGCCATGTTCGCCGCGAAATGCCCCCAAGGAATATAGCTGTTGCGGCGCAAATACTCGAAAACATGCGTGCCGCCGCCCCCCACATCCCCGACAATCTCGCTGCCGCCCTGAACCCCGGGCCGCAGAACCATGGCCACCTTGTAGGGATCAGGCAAATTTGGATTATTGGCCACGGCTTCGAAGAGATCATGATTGAGGACCACAGCACGTATTCGTCCCGAATCGTCCTTTATGTAACGAAGTCCTTTAGGGTCTCCGGTTTGTTCATCAAAAAGCAGCTCGCAGCACAATCCGGCCAGAATCCGCAAATCCTCCGAATCCGTAGACGTGGCGGCCAGAGCCGACAGGACCGGGTCGGGGAGCCGGCTGAAAAAATCCTTTTTTTCCTCAACCGTCATCCCACCGCCGGACCATGAGCCCAACACCCGAGACAAGGAAACGTCCTGCGGCCGCGGCAATGCGATGGCCCCGGGATTGCGCGCCTTGGCGTCAGCCCAGGAGGAATCAATATACGTCGTACCCCGGAATGCAAAAGCATTAGGAATTTCGTAGATCGCACCCGCATGGGGCACGTCAACGTCGCCCTCCGGAAAATTGCGCTGATTCTCCACCCGATCCCCATCACGAGTCGTCCCCAACTCCGCATGATGGTCATCCCCGCGCATATTGGCCACGGAATACGAAGGCCGATGCACGCCGTACCGAAAAGTTCCATCAGGAGAAATACATGTCCGTATCATAGAATACTTTGGTCATAATATATGTTCATGGCCCACGTAACCCACCCCATTCGCGATCCTAATCTTATCGAAATCGCAATCGAAATCGCAATCGAAATCGAAAACACTCTAACTGCCTGCACAGCCCCCAAGCACCCCAAAATGTCGACAAGCGGCAGGCCATACTCTACCTTGCGCCCCAGGAGAAGCACGTCATGTCCTCAAAAAAAAATATCCCCTTGCCGGAGACGTTCGCCCTGCCCCATGTGGGCGTGGAAACTCATGCTCACCTTGACTTTCCGGACTTTGCCGAAGATCTGGATCAGGTCCTGGAG
Organism: Desulfonatronum thiosulfatophilum; assembly: GCF_900104215.1. Lineage (NCBI taxonomy): Bacteria > Pseudomonadati > Thermodesulfobacteriota > Desulfovibrionia > Desulfovibrionales > Desulfonatronaceae > Desulfonatronum > Desulfonatronum thiosulfatophilum. Next base: position 68,339 of record NZ_FMXO01000015.1, read on the forward strand.
CGTGCCGGGAATGCCGGTGTGGCCTGGATCGGAAATATCTTCCTCTCGGTGGAGGCGTACCAGGCCCATCAATCCAGATTATCCGCGCGGCAAAACATCTTCTTCACGCTCGGCATCCATCCCCACGAAGCTTCCACAGTCAATTCCGGTGTCCTGGCGGACATGAACGGTTTGTTTGTCGGCGACGCCAACCTGCGGGCCCTGGGTGAAATCGGGCTCGATCTGTATTGGAACCGCAGCCCGGCCGACGTCCAGATCCGCGCCTTTCGGGATCAGCTGGCTCTGGCCAGGGAACGGGATCTTCCCGTGGTCCTCCATTGCCGTCAGGCCGAGCAGGAAACCCTGGCCATCCTCCAGGACATGGATTTCACGGATCGCCCTCTGCTCTGGCACTGTTTCGGCGGCGGGCCGGATCTGGCCGAAGAAATCCTGGTCCGAGGCTGGCACATCTCCATTCCCGGTCCGGTCACCTTTCCCAAAAACACGGCGCTTCATGAAGCCGTAACCAGAATCCCTCTCTCGCGCATGGTTCTGGAAACGGACTGCCCGTTTCTGACGCCGGTGCCCTTCCGGGGCAAGCGCAACGAGCCGGCCTATCTCTGCTACACGGCCGAGGCAGTTGCCAACCTGCGCGGAGAACCAATCCGGCAGGTCTGGGAATCCTGCGCAAATACGGCGCGCGAGTTTTTCAGTTTGCCTCCGGCCTGACAGGTTGGGGTGCTTCAGCCCGCCCCAGAAAGGTAATCCGGCGGACATCCCCGGCCTCGATTTTCATCTTTCCCCAATCCGTCAACCCGTAGAACACCAGGTCGGGTTGCATCATGAATTCGCTGGTGGACTCATTGCGGAAGGATACCCGAGCCATCACCTGATCATCCTGGACATACATCCTGACATCGACAATTTCCGCGAAGTCCAGACTGATCTGCGCTCTGCCCGCGGTGACCGGGATCAGGGTCAACCCGTCCATGGAGAAATCATGCAGCCGGAAGGACACGTCATCGGCGTCCACCAACTCCACCAGAAAGGATCGCTCCGGCCTGGGTATCTTGGTCACCGCTTCCGTATCCCCGAACCCTCCCATGCCCATGCACAACAAGGCCAAAACAAGCAAAACGGCAACCCACCGCGTCATATCTGGATGATGTAAACGACAACGCATAGCCCCTCCATGTCTCACAAATATTTTCGATATTCACTCGTCATTATTGAATATTTCAGTAACCATCCCTACCGCCCATCAGTATCTCGACAAACCCAATCTCATCTCGCACCGATTCCAGGAACTCCCTCACTTCCTGCTCCTGTTCCGGGGCGAAGACCAGTTTGATCACGGCCGATTGCGAGCTGACCGTGGTCAGGTAGGCCAGATTGTCGTAGGCCTCCAGAAGAAATTTCAGAAAAGAGATGTTGCGGGGATCGAGCTGCAGATACATTCGACGGGATTGCCTTGAAAATCCGAAGGCAGATGCGTGTGGAGCAGACATGGCATGTTTCTACTGCAACATGCCGTTGGGGACAAGGGCGGTTGTGCGGGCTGGAACAGCTTTTGAATAATCAGGGACAAGGAGAGAGAACCATGCAGATTTTTCCCTCATTTTCAGGCACTTCCAAAGCATCCGGCAATTCGGTTCCCGGTGGAGACATGCCGCTGTTCAACCTGGGAAGCAATAATTTCGAGGATGTCTTCGGAGCTTTCATGCGTGCTCCCCATGAGGATAACCGGCACCATGCGTTACTGCCGGAAACTCTTCCTCCTCGCGAGAACCCGGTTTCAGAACAACGGCAACACCCTGCTCCCCCATCCTCCGTGCATTCGGATCCACCTCGAACCCCGCTGCACCTGGACAAGCCGGTCAACCGGGAAGATTTTGCCCGGTTACGGGACAAACTGGAACAGCTTGGCGTGGATCGGGAGACACTGGATCAAATAGAGGATCTTTACGATCAGCCCGGTACGGTAACCTGGCGCATGGTTCTGGAAGTGCTGCGCGAGCCGTTGGAAGACTTGGCAAAAATCAAGATTTCTCCGGAACAGGAACGCAACCTGCTCAGCCTGTTCGATAAACTCGGCTTCTCGCCGGAAGATGGATTGAAACTGACCCAGGATATCCTGGATAAAAAATTCGACTCCGTCTGGAACACCATTCAACACACTCTCTCTTCCCTGACCGGCAACGAAAAGATTTCCATAACTCCCGCGGAAATTCTCTCCCTGCTCCAGGTGCTTGGACTGAAAGGCGGTGCGGGTTCCAAAGATAACGGCAACGCCATGTCGGATCTGGCCAAGCTCCTGGGTACGGATGTCGAAAGCCTCTCAAAACTTGACGGCAAAACACTCGACATCATGCGCAGGCTTGCCGAGGCCCTCGGCAAAGGCGAGTTGAAAATGGATCCTGAACTTCGTGCCGCCTTGCAAAACATGATCAAGGATAGTCACCGGAATAATTCCAGCCTGGAGAAGATCGTCGCCTTGGCAACGGAAAAGGAACTCACCCCGGAAGAATTGAAAAAAATCCTGGCCCAGCTCAAGGATGCCGTCACCACCAAGGACCAAACGACCAATAATTCCAGAGAACAAATTCTGGCCGAGGTGCACAAGAGCATGGTCCTCGGCGAGAGCAGGGAACAGCGCATGCAGGCCGCGGACAACGGCGTCAATGCGCCCCGCGTATCCATGACCGAGGCTACAAATGCGCTGAAGATGGCGTCCCAAGCTGGAGACGGCAAGGATTCCGGCATGATGAATCAAAATGCCGACCATGGAGCGGCCAGAGACAATCCCACCGCCCAGAACAAATCGGCTCAAGGCTGGGAATCGTTCTGGAACAAAATCAATGTCCAGAATACGGGAGAAGCCGCCGGGATCACCACCAAGGATGCAGGCCCTGACCCACGATCTATTCTCGGCCAGACGAATTCAGCCAACAACGCCGAAGCCGCGGCCAAACGGATCATTTCCAATGCACCGGCTCCGCATCGCAGCGTGCTCAACCAGGTTTATTCGGGCCTGCTCCAGAACATGGGCCAGGGCCGGCAGCAATTGACGCTGCAGCTCAACCCGGCGGATCTGGGCAGCCTGACCGTCAACCTGAAAGTTGTGGGCAAGGAAATCCAGGCCGTGCTCCGGGCGGAGAATAACGAGGCTCGGCAAATCATCGCCGAGAACATGCCCCTACTCCGCCAAACCCTGGAATCCCAGGGCCTGCGCGTCACTCGCCTGGAAGTCCAGACCCAATTACAGGATCAGAATCAGTTCACTCAGCACTGGCACGGTTCGGAAGGTCAGAAATTTCAGGAACAAGGAGCCAAAACCCAATGGGCCGCTCTGGGGCGGGGCCTGCTCAAAAGCAATGGTTCGGGAATAAATGTTTCCTCTGAAGAGGCATCAATTTTGCTTGATTCGTCACGAGAAGGCGGAATTAACCTGGTCGCCTAGCAATTTTTTCCTCTTTCCAGGAGAAGCCCCATGAATACCAGCTCATATGTTTCATCCCAGTCCAGCCACCTCATCGGTCGCGCGGAAAGGGATTTTGAAACGCAAAAACCCCGAACCGGCGGCCAATCCGCTTTGGACAAGGATGCTTTCCTGCGCCTGCTGACCACTCAGTTGGCCAATCAGGACCCCCTGAACCCTCTGGATGACAAGGAATTTGTAACCCAGCTGGCTCAATTTTCCAGCCTGGAGCAGCTGAACAATATTTCCGACAGCATCGGCGAGTTCAAGGAAACTTTTTCCCGCCAGGAAACATTGAGCGCGGTGAACTATATCGGAAAAGAGATCAGGGCCGAAGGACGCAGCATCAGCAAGAACGGAACCGACGTCAGCTCCTTTTCCTATACTTTGCCGGATACCGCGGAAAAGCTCTATCTGAACATCTTCGACAACCATGGCAATATCGTGCGCAGCGTCACTCTTCCCGGAAGGATGCCCGGCGAGCACCAATTTGCTTGGGACGGCAAGGACCACGGCGGCAATTCCGTGCAGGACGGAGTGTATCAAATATTCATGGCTGCCGAAGGGGTAAATGGGGAACCGCTGATGATCTCCACGAAAACCAGTGGCGTTGTCTCCGGTATCGTCAATGACGGAGATCAGGCCTTTCTTCGGCTCCAAGATGGCAGACGGGTCAACATCAAGGACGTTACTGAAGTAGTCGGGGATAAGTCCAAAATGGGTGGTACTGCTTGAACGCGCAACTTCAGGTAATCACGGAATCACTGTCCAACATTAATGGCCTGCTGAACAGCACGACATCCACCAGACCCTGATGAACAGCCTGGATATAGTAAAATAAGATCACATGCATCGTCATCTAAACCTTCCCATTGCCATCGGCTCTTCCTGGCGAGCGGAAAAATAATCAAGGAGCAGCACCATGAGTCTCACGGCATCAATGTGGACCGGAGTCAGCGGCCTGCGAGGGCATGGCCAGAAAATGGGAGTGATCGGCAACAACATTGCCAACGTCAGCACTGTCGGCTTCAAGGGCTCGCGCATGCATTTCGAGGATTTCATGAGCCAGAGCGTCAGCGTCGCCAACGGGATCGGCCAGGTCGGCCGAGGGGTCGCCGTTGGAGCGATTCTGGGCGACTTCAGCCAGGGGTCTCTTGAGACAACGAATGAGGCGACGGACGTGGCGATTACAGGGAACGGTTTTTTTCTTGTCAGCCCTCCCGGGGAAGCAATCAGCTATTATACCCGGGCAGGAAATTTCCGATTCGACAAGGATGGTTTCTTAGTTGACCCTCATGGCTATCGAGTCCAGGGATGGGAGATCGGGCAAAAGCGGGTCGATCAATTAATTGGACAAGTGAACGTAGAGCAAGGACAGCAGGTCAATATTCAAGGAGTGCCCGGCGACATTCGCCTGGAAAATTTCCAATCCCCTCCACAGTCGACCAACAACTTCGGCATGATTCTTAACTTGGATTCTAAGAGCCCAAAAATCGCTGCGGACCCCGCCGATCCAGACGATCCGAATTTATGGAGTGAATGGAAACCGGGTATTGGTGAGCAGCAATACTCATACCAAAGCACGTTACGAGTTTATGACGAAAACGGAGGAGGACACAACCTTACTGTCTACTTTCAGCAACGTGAACCGCTTCCAGATGTTCTGGATTATGATGGCAATATTGTCACCCCTGGTGAACCTCCCGCAAACAAGTACTGGCAATTTATTGTCACCGTTCCTCCGGAAGAGGATTTGAGGGGGGTTGACGCTGCAAATGCCGGACTCCTGTTTCGTGGAGAAATGGAGTTCAACGCTGCTGGGGAACTCATTGGAATGCAGAACATGAATAGCTTGCTCAATCCAAGCGGTGCAGCCGGTGATCCTGTCTACTCCCAAAACGGCTATCCTTTAGTTTATGCAAATTTTCTTGGAGTAAACGCTGCAGACATGCAACCCATTGAACTGAATTTTGGAATTTCTCTTGCCGGTGCCGGTGGGAATTGGAATCCGGATGCGCTGAATTCAACGAGTTATGCCAGCCCTTCCACAACATTATTTCAAGCCCAGGACGGATATACTGCCGGCTTTTTGCAGAACATTTCCGTCAGCCGGGAGGGGGTCCTGACCGGCAGGTACTCCAATGGACAGGTCACGGAGCTCTATGCGTTGACCTTGGCTGACTTCAACAATGTCTGGGGGCTGAGGCGTGAAGGCGGCAATCTCTTTGCGGAAACTCGAGACTCCGGTCCGGCATTGACCGGTATTGCTGGTCGGGGTCGCCTTGGAACCATTGCTTCCAACGCCCTTGAACTCTCCAACGTCGACCTAGCCACCGAATTCGTCAAAATGATCAGCACGCAGAAAGGCTTCCAGGCCAACAGCAAGACCATCACCACCACGGACATGATGCTGGATGAAGTTATTCGAATGAAGCGGTAATCTGAAGTAATATTTACAAACGCAAACAGGCCGGGGGCAGATGCTCCCGGCCTGTTTGCGTTTGTTGGGTGGTAAGCGAAGTCCTGTAAAACTACTCCGCTTGCGGCTCTGATTTGATTGGCTCGTCTTTGACTGGCGCGTCCTCTGCTCCCCCCACTGCTCGCTCCAAAATCCGATACGTCCGCTCCACCATATCCCGGGGCTCAATCAACAACCCTGCTTGGACCATGGCGTTGTCCAGAATCTGTTCGGCGACGGTCTTGGCGAAGGTTTCGTCTTTCTGGCGCAGTGCGGCCAAGCCCATAATCAGCGGATGGCGGGCGTTGATTTCGAGGTTTTTGGCGGAGATGGGCATATCGCCCTGGCGGCCGGAGGCGCGCATGATGCGTTCCATGGAGCTGGTCATGAAGGCATCGGGATTGACGATCATGGCCGGGCTGCCTTCAAGGCGTTTGGATTCCTTGACTTCCTTGACCCGTTCGCCCAGCACGTCCTTCATCCAGGCCGCGAGGTCCGTGGCTTCGGCCTTGTCCAGTTCCTTCTCCGGCTCTTTTTGTTCCGGCTTGTCCTTTTCCTCGGCCAGTTCCGGCAGTTCAATGTCGCCACGGTCCGCGGAGACCAGCTTTTTGCCTTCAAATTCCGCGAGATGGCCCATCACGAAGTCGTCGATGGGGTCCATGGTGTAGATCACTTCCAGGTCGCGCTTGCGGAAGGCCTCGATGTAGGGGCCGGCTTCGATGGCTTCGCGGTTCGCGCCGTGGATGTAGTAGATGTCTTTCTGCTCTTCTTTCATCCTGCCCAGATAGTCCGTCAGGGAGGTCATCTTGCCGGCTTCGGTGGTGGAGGACTCGAAGCGCAGCAGCTTGCCCAGGCCCTCGCGGTGCCCGAAGTCGCTGACAATGCCTTCCTTCAGGAAATAGCCGAAATCACGCCAGAATGTCTCATAGGTCGGCGCATCGTTCTTGGCGGTTTCTTCAAGGTGCTTCAGGAACCGTTTGGTGACCACGGTGTTGATCTTGCGCACCAGGGAGCTGTCCTGCAGGGCTTGGCGGGAAATGTTCAGCGGCAGGTCCTCGGAGTCGATGACGCCTTTCAGAAAGCGCAGCCATTCCGGGAGGATGGTCTTGGAATGCTGCTCGATGAGCACCCGCTGGCAATACAGATTCACTCCCGGCTCGGTGCGTCCCAGGCCGTACTTCTCGAAATTCTCCTTGGGCACGAACAGCAGCGCCTTGATGGCCAAAGGCGCATCCGTATCGAAGTGCAGGCGCAGCAACGGTTCGTCGAAGGCATTGCCCACGAACTTGTAGAACTCGGTGTATTCTTCGTCCTTGATCTCGCTCTTGCTCTTGGTCCACAGGGCCTGAACCGTGTTCACGGTCTCGGCGTCAAGGCTGATCGGGAAGGGGACGAAACTGGAGTACTGTTTGATGATTCGCTTGATCCGTTCGGGATCCGCGAATTCCTCGGCATCGTCCTTGAGTTCCAGAACGATGGAGGTGCCCCGCGGCAGATCCGAAGCAGGGGCGATGGTGTAGCTTCCAGCGCCGTCGGATTCCCAGACATGGCCCGGCTCCTCCTGCCGGAATGATCGTGACGAGACGCGCACCTTGCCCGCCACCATGAAGGCGGCATAGAAGCCGACCCCGAACTGGCCGATCAGGTTGACGTCCTTGCCGCCTTCCGCGAGCTGGGACAGGAATGTCTTGGTTCCGGAATGGGCGATGGTGCCCAGGTTGGCTTCCAGTTCGCCGCGGTCCATGCCGATGCCCGTATCCGTGATGGTCAGCGTCTTGGCATCCTTGTCCACCGCGATCTTGATCTCCAGCGGCAAATCCGGATCCGCACCGTTCTGCTCGGTCAAACTCTGGTGTCGATACCGCTCCAGGGCGTCCGCCGAATTGGAGATCAACTCCCGCAGAAAGATTTCTCGTTCCGTGTACAGGGAGTGGATCACGATATCGAGAATCTTCTTGACCTCAGCCTGAAATTCCCTCGTTTCAACCGTTGTCTGTGCTTCCGCGTTCATAATAATGCTCCCTCGCTTATCTGATGAAATGAAGTGTGCTTCTCTGTCAAAAATGAGGCCTCATCCGGTTCGTGTGTATGTGGGCAAAATCGATGAAAGATGAAGAGAACCGCCCGCTTCGCTCAAGGCGCGGAGGACGCCAAGGAAAACATTTTGGAAAGCAGGGAAAGAGCTGCTTTCCAAAAGGATGCCTCACCCCTGATGGGGTGATTTTACTTTTTCTTCTTGGCGTCCTCCGTGCCTCAAGCGAAGCGGGCGGTTCAAATATCCCAAGGCACGCTCCATCCGGATGCACCAAAAAAGAGGCCAATAAATAATTAATTATGCCGCAACGTCAACCTGTTCATGGCTGGAAAAGGAGTCTTTTCTCGCTGCCGCTCCCATGAGTGCAAACCTTCCTTGCCTTGCATCCTGTTCTTGGGTACTTCTTTTCAGGATGATGCGCAGGAGCATCTTCTTCAACCTCTTGTATTCTCTTGCCATTCCAAGGAACCAGTCACGCAATGCAACGAGACATCCCCCTTCCGTCGCCGGCCGAGATCAGGAACGTCATTCGGTTCGACCGCAAACAACTGCCCAGCTTTCCCCAGGTTGCCCTCAAGATGCTGGAAATGCTTGGGGATGCGACCGCTTCCCTGCACGACATTTCCAGGGTCATCGAGTCGGATCCCGGCATCGCGGCCAGGGTGCTGGAGATCGTGAACTCCGCCGGTTACGGCACCCAGAGAATGATCACAACGCTGCCCGAAGCCATGGTGGTTCTCGGGGAGGATGAGATCAGGAAGCTGGCCATCGGGACCACCATCTTTCAGGGCCTTTTCGCCTCAGCCGGGTCGAAGCAGTTCGACAGGACCCATTTCTGGCGGCATTCACTTTCCGTGGCCGTGCTGTCCCTGGAAATCGCCCGCAAGATCCGTTACCCGCGCCCGGAGGAAGCGTACATTGCCGGGCTGCTGCACGATGTCGGGAAGATCTTCCTCGATCTCCAGGGCCACCGGGATTACGGCGATTTTCTTCATCAGGCCGCGTCCGGCGAGGAAAGCCTGATCGACCAGGAACGCGCCGTCCTGGGTCTGGGACATGACGACGTCGGCGCGTTTTTCTGTTCCTTGTGGAAATTGCCGCAGCGGATCGTGCTGCCCGTCAAGTACCATCACCAGCGGTTCCAGCCGCAAGACGTTTCCGAAGAAGAGGCCGTGCTGATCGCCATGGTTTCCCTGTCCGACTTCATCTGCTGGACCCAGGGCGTCGGCTCCGTGGCCGGGGACAGGATTCGTCCTCCTGTTCTGGTTCCGGAGATCGAGCAATGCATCAACTCCGAGGGCATCGACATCATCGACCGGATCAGGGCCATGAACATGGAAATGGAACGCATTTCCGAGTTCTTCCACTTCGTCTTCCCCACTTCCGGCCAGATCCACGAGAGTCTGCTCCGGATGAACTTCCACCTTTCCAGGGCGAACACCAGGTTGTTGTACCAGGATGCTCCGGCCGAAGGCCCCGGCATCCAGCCCCAGGCCGCGGCCCGGCTGCCCGATGACGGCTTCGCATTCGGCAAGTCCCTGGCCAGGGCGAAAACCCTGCAAGAAGTCATGGATCTGGTCATGTTCCGGATCGGGACCGCGTTCGAGCCCCTGCACTGGGCCCTGCTGCTCAAGGATCCCAGAAGCCGGGATCTGGTCTTTTCCGTGGTGGGAGGCGCGGGCAAGGAGCAACTGCGCGGAACCCGGCTCGCCGAAGGCGAGGGCATCGCCGGGCGCATTCTGGAAACCCGGAAGTCGCTGCATGTCGAGGACCTGTCCAGTGCTCCCGACCTGTCCGGCCGTGTCAGCAGCTATTCCGGCCTTGTACCGCGAACCTGCATGGGCGTGCTGCTTCGCGGCGAGAACAGGATCTTCGGGGTGATTGAACTCGTCAACAAGGTCGGCGGAGGCGTCTACACGGAAGATGAATTGCAGTTGCTCGAATCCATTGCGGACTATGCGGCCATTGCCATGGAACGCGTTCATTACAACCAGGTCCTGCAGCGGGTGGCCACGACGGATGCCCTGACCGGCCTCAAGAACCGCTACAGCCTGGAACGCATCCTGTGCGACAAGGACCAGGTCGCGAAGCGGTACGGCCAGGACGTGTCCATCATGATCATCGACATCGACGACTTCAAGCAGTTCAACCGCACACAAGGCCGCCGGGCCGCGGACGAACTCCTGAAGAAGGTCTCCGGCTTGATCAGGGCGACATTCCGGCGATCGGACGACGTCTTTCGCTTCGAGGGCGACAAATTCATCGCCCTGCTGTCCGGGACGGACAAGCAGGCCGCCGATCAGGCCAGGACACGGATGCGCAAATCCTTTGCATCCCTCAAGGGCGAGACGGATACGTCCATCAGCATTTTCATGCATTCCGTAAAAACGGATCACGCCCGCGACCTGATCCGGTTCATTGAGGAACGGCTTCCCCAGGATAAAGCTGTTACGGCATGCGACTCCGGGGAAACCATGGATGAGAGTCTGCGGCCCTTCCTGGATCAGGGAGCCGGAGAACCGGAAGCCGCCAGGAACAAGGTCTATCGCAAGAAGGTCACGCTGTACGGCGAGTTCACGCAGCTCGAGACCAAACGGGGCGGGATCATGAACGTCGAGGAACTCGCCATGTTTGAAATGGGCTTTACCGTTCCGCCGGGCCAGTTCAATATCCAGCCGGGCGATTTTCTGGATGTTGCATTCCATCTGGACGACCGGAAGCGGTCGTTGATCGAGCGGCGGGTCATGGTCCGCGGCGTTCACGGCGAAAAGATCGATGCCGAATTCTACAACCCGCCCCCCTACTCCAAGGATCTCGGGTTCTATCTCCTGGCCTGATCAACAGCCCCCCCGGGAACGCGGGGCTCCGTACCCGCTCCAAGAACTGCGAGTGCAGAGCCTCGCGTTCCCGGCAAAGGCCGCCCATGGAGTGTTGACAGCCCGAAGAAAACACGTGCGGGTTTCTACTTCGCGGGTTTCACCCCATCCGCAATGGGCAACGCGAAGGAGAACGTGCTTCCCTTGCCGGGTTGGCTTTCCACCCAGATCCGACCGCCGTGCTTTTCGACGAAGTCCTTGCACAGCAGAAGTCCCAGCCCGGTGCCCAGCTCGCCTTCCGTGCCCCGCAGGGATTTTTTCCGGGTCAAAATGAACAGGTTGGACAGGTGTTCCTCGTCCATGCCGACTCCGTTGTCCTGGACGGTGACAACAGCCATGTCCTTGTCCCTGACGGCGGAAATGAAGATGGTTCCGCCGCTCATGCTGAACTTGATGGCATTCGAGACAAAATTGCGCAAAATGGTGTCCAGCATCTGCTTGTCCGCGTAAACAAGCAGGTTCTGGTCCAGCTCGCTCTGCATGTAGACGTTCTTGTTTCCCGCGGTGGTCTGGAACAGCTCGATAGTATGTTCAATCGGATCCGCCAGCAGGCAGATCACCGGATTGTAGGTCAGCAGCCCCCGTTGCATCAACGACCATTCCAGCAGGTTCTTCAGGAGATTGAACATGGTCTCCGTGGCCTGGGCCAGTTCAAAGGCCATCCGTCGCAGGTCCTTCAAAGGCAAAGTATTGAACTCGTCGGTCAGCATCCTGGTCAGGGCCATGAAGCCGGCCAGAGGGCTCTTCAGGTCGTGGGCGATGATGGAGAAGAACTTGTCCTTTTCATCCAGAGCCTTTTGAAGCTTCTGATTATTCCGAACCAGGGCCTCCTTGTCCTGGACCCGGTCCGTGATGTCCTGGATGGCTCCCTCGACGCGGACGACTTCGCCGGATTCATTGCGGATCGCCTCGCCGGTCTTGCGGATCCAGATGCGGTTGCCTCTCTTGTTGATGATTTCCACTTCAACATCAAAAGGCTCGCCTTTCTGAACACATTTGTCGAATGCATCAACGATCGTTTGCTGCCATTCCGGAATATATCGACTGATGGCATCTTCCGGCGTCAGAGAATCTCCCGGTCCCAATCCATAAATTTCCGTCGCCTGGCCGCTGACATAGAGCCTGCGTTCCGCCACATTCACGCTCCAACCGCCGAACAAGGCCATGCTCGCGGCTCGCTCCAGCATGGTCTTGATACGCAGGATCTCCAATTCGGTCCGCTTGCGATCGGAGATGTCCTGCATCGCGCCAATTACCCGCACAATGGCTCCGGATGCATCGCGCACCGCTTCGCCAACCCCCCGCACCCAACGGCGCTCACCATTCCCGACTATCAATTCCATTTCCTCGTCAAAGGGAACGCCTTCTTTCTCGCATTTCCTGAATACCTCTATGACTTTTTCTCGCGATTCCGGGGCGTACGCATTGAAACACTCTTCGACAGTCGGAGTGTATCCCTGCGGAAATCCATGAATCAGGGAAGTGTTTTGGGCCAGATAAACCTTCTGTTCCGCCAGATTCACGTTCCAGGCACCGAATTTGGCAAGGCGACTCGTCTGTTCCAGCAGGATATTGGTGCGCAGGATTTTCTCTTCGGCCCGCTTACGTTCGCTGATATCCTGAAATGCCCCCTCAACACGCACGATGACGCCGGAACTGTCCCGGATCGGTTCTCCCATGGCCCGGACCCAGATCAACCGCCCCTGGGAGGTTACTATCTGCATCTCCTCGTCATACGGCACGCCCTCATGGGCGCATTTGCCAAAGACCTCGGTAATTTTATCCCGCCACTCCGGAGCATAAAAACTCAAGCCCTCTTCCAGTGATGGAGAAAAATCCGCCGGCATTTCGTGAATTGCGGCGACCTCAGGGGTCCAGTAGACTCGGTTTTCGTGGAGATTGATGCTCCATCCCCCGAACCTGGCCATACGCCCCGCCTTTTCGAGCACGTTATTAACGCGCAGGATTTCCTCTTCGAACTGTTTGGATTCGGTAATGTCTTGAAACGCGCCTTCAACACCCACGATGGCGCCGGAACCGTCTCGGATCGCCTCGCCAATGATCCGGACCCAGATCCGGTTGCCCTTGATGGTCACGATTTCAATTTCTTCATCGAAAGGGATGCCTTCATGAACGCATTTATCGAAGACCTCCGTCATTGTGTCCCGCCATTCCGGAGTGATGAGGTTGAAGGCTTCCTCGAATGACGGCGAATAATCCGGAGGCATTTCGTGAATCGCCGCTGTTTCCCCGATCAGAACGATCCGTTTGTCGGCCAGGTCCATGCGCCATCCGCCGAAAAGGGCCATCCGGCCGGCGCGTCCCAGCAGGGCCTGGGCTTGCCGGGCCTCCTCTTCGGCCCGTTTGCTTCTGGTGATATCCTGGATGGAGCCCTCAACCCGCACGATGGCGCCGGAGGCGTCCCGGACCGGTGCGCCGAGATTGCGAACCCAGATCCGTTCGCCCTGTGCGGTGAACATCTCCACCTCCACATCGTAGGGCACGCCTTCCCGAACGCATTTGCGGAACGCATCCCCCATCTTCTTGCGCGATTCGGGAGCATAATACGCTCCGGCTTCTTTCAGCGTTGGGTGCAGTTCATCGGGCTTTCCGCGAATTTCAGCCGCCTGGGGTGTCAGATGAACTCTGTTCTCCACCAAGTCCGCGCTCCAGCCACCGAAGCGGGCGACCCGGCCCGCGGTTTCCAGCAGGGCACTGGTCCGCGTGGTATTTTCCTCTTCCAGTTTACGTCTGGTGATGTCGCTGAACACGATGCGGCAGACCTGCCCGTTGTCCGTATCCTGGATGCTGGAGGTTTCAAAATGTCCCCAAAACCAGGACCCGTCCTGCTTCAGCAGGCGCATTTCCTCTGCCTGCACTTCCTCGGCCCCCAGGGCCCGCTTGCGATAATGGAAAAAAAGGTCCTGGTCTTCGGGCAGGATGAGATTGCTCAGGCTCTGGCCGATCAGATCAATGCGGCGAATTCCGAGCAGCGTGGCGGCGGTGAGATTGACTTCATGGATGAGGTTGTTTTTGTCGATGGTGACATACCCCACCGGCGCGAAGTCATACAGATCCTGAAAGCGGGCATGTTCCGCGTCCAGTTTCTCATGAGCGCGACGCAAATCCTCATTCTGCAGTTCCAATTCGATTTTGTGGACGCTCAGCTCGTGAAGAAGGCGCAGCCTCTCGTTTTCCGTCATCTCGGCAAACTCGTCCGTGACTTTCTTCTTCGCCTTTTTCTTGGCCAGCTTCTCGGCACGTTCTCGCAACTTCTCGGCATCAGTAGGTTTTTCTTTCGTGCTCATCAGGCATCTCCGAATCGATGTTTTAAGCAAATGGCAACTATTCAGGCCAGCCGTGATCTTCGGCCTGGATGCCGGCATTCGCCGACATGACTGACATGGAAACAGCTTTCAGCAACAAGTCATTCCGGCGAAAGCCGGAATCCAGTGCAAGTTAATGATCATTCACCGAATGAGCTGAATAGTAACATCCTGGCTATTCAGCGAAGCCTGTCTCAGGCTTGAACCGGGAGCCAGAATCCGGTCAAACGAGCTCATGGTATAGATCTATCCATTCCGGGTTCAATTCCTCAATCAAATCTAACTTCCATTTGCGCTTCCATTCTTTTATTCGCTTCTCCCGATTGATTGCTGACTGCATAGTATCGTGTAACTCATACCAAACCAGTTGATGAACAGCGTAACGCGTGGTAAATCCCTCAACGATGTTGTTCTTATGCTGCCAGACCCTTTTTACAAGATCCGAGGTGACGCCCACATAGAGGGTACCATTCCTTTTGCTCGCCAAAATATATACCGTCGGCTGTTTACTCATTGTAACGATTCAGTTCATTCAGTTCATTCAGTGGTTGATCGTTCACCTGCACTGGATACCGGCGTTCGCCGGTATGACTGACATGGGAACGGCTTGCTCAGATACGTCATTCCGGCGAACGCCGGTATCCAGGTTTTCTTTTCAGATTTACTGAGTAGACACGTTTTTTTTGGTTTTGGTTTCCGGTTTTCGCCGGAATACCCCCCATCACCCATCACCCATCACCCATCACCCATCCTTCCCCGTAACGTCCTCAATGGACAGCAAAATATAATCAAGACCGGATTCCCTGAGAATGCGGCCGTTGAGCAGCATGGTCCGCTTCCCTATGGTTTCGAACTCGTGGGTGACCATGAAGTCGTTGAATGTCTGGTCCTCACGGAGAACCTTGTCCAGCAATCCCTGCAGTTCGGGAATATCCCACTGCATGTTGCCCAGCTCGGATAGCATCAGGCCCTTGGTGTTAGCTTCCGATACCTGGAACATTCTGAGAAATGCGAGGTTGGTCAAAACCACCTTCTTTTCCGCGTCCAGAACGACCATCGGAGCCCGCGACGTTTCCACGATGGCCCCGGACAACAGCCGGTACCGGGTCTCGCTTCGTTCGACTTCTCGCAGCTTGTCCCGGGTTTCCTTTTGGCTGTTGATGTCCAGGAAGGTGATCACCGCTCCCTCGATGACGTTGTCCTGAGTGCGGTAAGGACGGATCTTTATCAGATACCAGTCGCCGTCGGTATTGCGTACTTCAATATCCTTGGAACCCAGCGAGTCCAACACACCCTGAATGTCCTCCATCAGGCTGTCGTAATTTTTCAGCTTGGTGACAATGTGGCCTATGGGGCGGCCCACATCCCCCTTGATCAGATTGATTACCTGGGTCGTAGCCGGGGTGAAGCGGACAATGTGCAATTCCGTGTCCACGAACAGCGTGCCCACGCCGGTGGCGGCGAAAAGATTGTTCATGTCGTTGTTGGCCCGTGTCAGCTCGGTGACGTAGGTCTGCAACTGGGCGTTGACCGTGGTCAGCTCCTCGTTGACCGACTGCAGTTCCTCCTTGGAGGTCTCCAGCTCCTCATTGGTGGATTGCAGCTCCTCGTTGATCGACTGCATCTCCTCGTTGGTGGATTGCAACTCCTCGTTGGACGTTTCCAGCTCCTCGAGGGTGGACTGAAGGCTGTTGTCCTTCATCCGAATCTCCTCCTGGAGCGAAGCGATCTGCTCCGAGGCGTCCATCTGCTCGAAGTCGGGAGTCTCTTCGTCAGGCGCAACCGATTTGTCGGCCCTCAGGGACGGGTCCGCGAACTGGTGAGCGTGTTGAGAATGTTCAGGGAATGCGGACCTGGCCTGTTCCAGGACGATCAGAAACAAGGGGCCGCCGGTTTCAATGGCTTCCCGGCGCGATGCGCTAACGGGATAGATAGTCAGATTGCACACGGTCATGTGGCCGTTGGTTTTGACCTTCACCCCGTAACTGCGCACGATCTCGCGCTTGACCGCGGACTTGTGCAGGGCCACGGAGAGTTCCGTGCGCAGCCCCAGGCGGGCCATGCGGAGAACGTTGTTCACCGCGGCCTCACCCGGTTCCGGCTCCAGATACATTCCGGTGCGACCGTGCAGGTAGAGGATGTCGCCATGGTCCCTGATCAGGGCGGCTGCCGCGCCATAATGTTCCAGGAGCATCTGTTCCGACAGCCTGCGCACAGGAGACTTCTGATCCGGCTCCTTTTTCTGGGCGGAATGCTCAAAGGCTTTCTTTTTGCGGGTCATCGAGGGCAGGAGATGCACGAGATCCGGGTGGCGAGCGCCAAAACGGTCGCGTTTGTGCTGGTACAACTTCCATTTGCGATCCAGGGTGGTGAAAAGATCGCCGAAATCGCCGACGCTTTCGGAACTCCCCAGGAAGAGATATCCGTCCGGAGTCAACGCGTAATGAAAAAGGGGAATCAGTCGTTTCTGCAATCCGCCGCCCATGTAGATCAACAGGTTGCGGCAACTGATCAGGTCGATCCGGGAAAATGGCGGATCCCTGACGACATTCTGTTCGGAAAAGATCAACATCTCCCGGATGTTTTTATTGGCGCGGTAACCGTCCCGATCCACGTCCCTGGTGAAAAAGTTTTTCAGTCGCTGTTCCGAAATGTCCGCGGCAATGTTGGCTGGAAAAAAACCGGCCCGGGCTTTGGTCAGGGCCCGGTCGTCGATGTCCGTGGCAAAAATCTGCACCGTGACGTTCAGGTTCAGGGCCGCTCTCTGCTCGGCCAGCAGGATGGCCAGGGAATAGGCCTCCTCCCCGGTGGAGCAGCCCGGGCACCAGACCCGGATTGCCTCGGAGGAATCGGAGCTCTTGTCGAACAGCCGGGGGATGACCTTTTCCTCGAGAGCCTGGAAGGCCTCGGGATCGCGAAAAAAACTGGTCACGCCGATCAGCAGGTCGCGAAAGAGTTCTTCGGTCTCATGCTCGTCCTTCTCCAAAAACTCAATGTAATCCTTGGGCTTTGTGAAGTGGTGCAGAGCCATGCGCCGTTCGATGCGCCGGTGGATGGTGCTGGGCTTGTACTGGGAAAAATCGTGCCCGGATCGGGCGTGCAGCAGACTCAGCATGAACTTCATGGGATTTTTTTTTGCGGACGGAGAATCCGGGGAACCTGGTTTCGACCGTGCGTATTCCGCGTAGGCCATGAGCTGGGCGGGCATTTTGTCCGGCTGCAGTACGTAGTCCACCTGGTCCGTGGCAATGGCGCTTTCCGGCATGCCGGCGAAGTCGCAGGTTTCCGGTTCCTGGGCCAGCGTCAGTCCGCCCACGCCCTTGACCTCCCGGACCCCGATCGCACCATCGCTGCCCGTGCCCGAAAGCACGATCACAATGGCCCGCTCACCCTGCTCCCGAGCCAGGGAGCGGAAAAAGTGGTCGATGGGCATGCGCCGGAGGCGGGACGTGGTTTGCTTCTCCAGCCGCAGGGCGCCCTTCTGGAGGAATATGTCGTTGTTCGGCGGGATGGTGTAGACATTGTTGGGCTGCACGACCATCCCGTCCCGGGCTTCCTGGACCGGCATCCGGGTGTGGTGCTGGATGATCTCGGACAGCATGCTTTTGTAGTCCGCGGCAAGATGCTGGATAAGGACGAACGCCATGCCCGGGTCCCTGTCCTTGGGCATGCCGGAAAAAAAGGACTCGAAGGCGGCCAGACCCCCGGCCGAGGCCCCGAGACCCACGATGAAGAAGCCGGAATCGGCGGATTTCCCCTTCGATTCGGCAACTTCCGCGCCATCGGGTTTGGCGGGCCGGGCGGGTTGGGGGTTATTTTTACTCTCGGTATCGTTGTTTTCAGTTGTCATGACAGATTCTTTTTTTCGCGAATGCTCGTATACTCATTTGCGTTCATTGAGCCGAATATCCAAGTGCATGCCCCAGGTCGAAATCGCAATCGCAATCGCAATCGCAATCGAAGAAGGTTTCGAGGGTCATGGCGGCCTTTGCTGGGAACGCGAGGCTCTGCACTCGCAGTTCTTGAAGAGCGGGTACGGAGCCCCGCGTTCCCGGGGGTGTCACGACAGATGTATCGAAAAATGTTCGCCACGGACGATTGCGATTACGATTTCGATTACGATTGCGATTACGATGAAGAAAGCTATTCACATAACCTGCGGTCAGGCATCAGCGATTGCCGGACAGACTTCCGGCCGGGAATCAATCACCCCGACCTGCCCGGTCTGGGAATGTCATATTTCTTGAGGAGCCCGTAGAGCCTGGCCTGGCTGAGGCCGGAATGGTGCAGCGCTTTCTTGAGATCGTTGCCGGCGCTGTGCATCAGGTGCGTCAGGTAATTTTTTTCGGTGGCTTCACGGACATGGGTGCAGAAGGTTTTCCAGTCCTGGCCGAGAAGTTCCGCAGGCGGCTCATAGGCTGCATTGGGAGGGGCCGGGGTGCCGTGATCATAGGACGTCGAATGCTTGGATTTGAGAAACCGGACATGCAGCTCCCTGGGGAGATGGGAGGGATACAGCACCCGTTCTTCAGGCGCCGAGGCGACCAGCGCCTTGAGCGTATTCACCAGTTCCCGCACGTTGCCCGGCCAGTCGTGGTCCGCGAACAGGTCCATCAGATCCGGGGAGGCGATCTTGTCCGGGAGTCCCGAGTAGCGGCTGATGACGGTGAGGTGATGTTTCACGAGATCGCCCAGATCGTCGAGGCGTTCCCGAAGCGAAGGGAGCTGGATGGTCACGGTCTGAATCCGGAACAGCAGATCCTCCCGAAACCGACCCTGGCGCGACATTTCATTCAGGTTGCGGTTGCTGGCGCAAACCAGCCGAAAATTGCTGGTCAGTTCCTGGTTCTGGCCCAGGGGACGGTATGTCCGGCTTTCCAGAACCCGCAGAAAGCTTTTCTGCAGGGCCGGCGGCATTTCGCTGACCTCGTCCAGGAACAGCGTGCCCTTGTGGGCCCGCTGGACCAGCCCGATGCGATCCGAGACCGCCCCGGTGAACGCGCCTTTGCGATACCCGAACAGTTCGCTGCCCGCGATGGTTTCAGTCAGAGAAGCGCAATCCACGACCACCAGTTCCTGGTCCTTGCGCGGGCTGTTGGCGTGCAGAGCCCGGGCAAAGACTTCCTTTCCGGTGCCCGTCTCCCCGAGAAACAGGACTTCCGCGGAACTCTTGGCCGCCCGGCCCATTTCCTCAAGGCAACGCCGCAAGGCCGCGCTTTCCCCGATGATGCCTTCCCGGTTCACCGGCAGCAGGGCCAGCCGGGTGCTCCGATACTCCAGGGCCCGCATGCAGGAGAGCTTCATCTCCAGGGGGGTGCTGGACTTGGTGATGAAGTCCCAGGCGCCCTTCAAAATGGCCAGTTCCGCGTTCTCGGATTCGATGGAACCGGTAACCACGATGATTTCCGGTGAATTGGGCATGGATTTGAGATCCGGAAGAATGTCCATTCCGAAGCCGTCGGGAAGCTGCAGATCGAGAAAGATCAGGTCGATGTCCTGATTCTGGGAGTGCGCCAGATTCTGCCCTTCCGTGAGGGTCGGGGTGTGAATGATCCTGTGCCCCTCGCTGGCCAGGACGTCGGAAAGCGCGGCGCTGAACAGTTCATCGTCGTCAATGATCAGAATGGTGGCCATGGAAGGTCTCGATTATCCGAAGGTTCAACGGTGAAGGACCATGTCGCTGTTTCGGCGCACGTATGTACCCCTGCCGGCCAGAGGCAACGTCTCCCCGTAAATGGGAAAAGGAGCATGTCGGCGACACGACTTCATTCATACGCGCCAATAGCCATCCTCCCTGAAACATTTTTATGGGAAGTCATTATCTTAATTCTTAACAAATGGGAACAGACCTCCGCATTATGGTATTTCACGAGACGTAAACGTGTATATGGATGGGTGCCGCTTTCGAGGTGCACCCCATCCATGTTTCGGATTCCGAATTTATGAGCAACTCAACGCTCTCGCTACCACGCCCACCTTTTGTAATCGTAACACAAGGAGCGGAACTGACGTCGGTCATGCGGCATGTGTATCGTGACGCGGAAGATAATCTTCGGGAACAATGCCATACAGGCGAGCCGAGTTTTTCCCGAAAATCATGTTCTTCACGTTGCCGTCCGCCGGCCCCAGCGGTTCGAAGCCGTGCTGCTTCTGGACCGTCTCGGGAATCTCGAACCGGCGCAGGGCCTCGATCTGCCATTGCGGCGATCCGAACCAGACCGAATCCGTGCCCCAGCAGACATGATCCGCGCCCATGTTTTTGATCAACGTCCCGAGTATCCCGGCGCACAGATGCGGATGCGCCACGCTGGTCGCCGCGAAAACGGCGCCCAGTTCAGCATAGACGTTGGTTACGCCGTACTTCTCCGGGATCTCGGATAGATCCGTGACCCATTTGATCCGTCCGGTTCGCTGGAAATCGTCCACATCCTGAACTATGGGCACCACCCGTTCAATGGCGGAATGGTAGATGATGAAATTCAAATCCGGCCAGTCCCGGGCCGCCTGCCCCACATCGTCCACATTGGCGTAGGCAACCAGTTCCGGGGACAGTTTCTGCTCATATCCCACGGGCAGCAGGCCCTTGTGGATGCAGATGTTCCGGATTCCGGCCTTCTGGATCTTTTCGTAGGCCGGATAGACAAGTTTCTCATCGTCCAGCCGCCACGGATACTCGGATTCGCCCACCGGGTCGCCGATGGTGTAGCCCTTGATGGCATCGGGCTTGAGTTCAAGGGACTTATCCAGCTCCTCCTCCCAGCCCGGCTGTCCGGGGGTGATAACCGCGTGACCCAGCAGGGAACGTTTGCCGGTGCGCGAATTGACCTTCTCGCGCGTTGCCAGGGCCTGCTCGTTGGTCAGGAACCAGCCTTCCTTGTCGTCGCTGGGAGCGTTGCTCAGCACGGCGCAGGTGGTCTGACTTTCAACAAAGACTTCCCGATAGAAATTTTCAAACAGCAAATCCTCTAAGTCATGCTTCTCGTCGTCCAGCTTCGGATTCCAGTCGTCCGCCGCCCGGCGCAACGCAAGCAGGTTTTCGGGTTCGGGAAATTCTTCATGGAGATAATGGACCTGGACGTCGAAAATGAACTGGTTCGCGTAGCGTTCGATCTGATCCCGCGCCAAGTCGGGATCGGATGCTTCGGCGGAGTTCACGAGGAAAAAATGGCCGAAGACGGAGTTCAAGGCCAAAAACGAGGCGGCAAGCCCCATCTGGCTCTTGAGAAAATCCCGCCGCGTCATGCCCAGACGCGCGCCATGACGCTCGGCCAAGCGGTTCAGCTCGGAAACAACAGCCTTGGAGCCATATCTTCCGGATACGAACAGCCGGTTCTCATCATCGTGTTGAATCGGGGCGCATTTATTCCATTTCATGGCAATGTCCTCATACATGTGTCTTGGAGACTCACTCTGGATTGATACCGTGAGATGAACAAAGTTTTGCGGGACACGGCAAACGAACAGGAAGCATCTCGCCTTGACGAATCGATGCTTCCTGTTCTCCCACACTACCCTCGCTGCACGTGAACCGACCCCGCGGCGATCAGGTCGAGTCGCCTGTTCGTCGTGACCGGAGTCGGGCCGTCATCACATTTTCGCGCTGACTGTTTCCCGTTCCCGGAACGGGATATGATGTTTCACTTTCCTGGCTTCCGCGACCTCCTCTTCGGGCTCGATGAGCTGCGCCAAAAGCAGGTAAACAAGATCCGCGATGGATCGCCCTTCCTCGGACAGGAGAAAGAGATGAATGTCTTCAAGGGAGGCAAAGGTGATGGCCCCGTTGAAGACCTTTTCTTCCGATATTCCGTTGTGACTCAAAATGATGCCCAGGATGTATGCGCCGGCCACGGTATGATACAGGGCCAGCTGCAACCGGGTGGAGCTGTTCACCGTCCGGTTTTCATCATCCACCGAGGCCAGCATAACTCCGGTAAATACAAGGTCGTCGAGATTCATGCGTTTGATTCTATATTCCTGCATTGTCCCCTCCATTAAAAGTATCTGATATGTTGCACCCATGCCCTCACATGAACGGCATGGCCGGGACGTCGCCTCGTCCGTACTTTCCTCAATCCCGCACCCTGCTCCGAGCTGCCCGATTCCCGAAGCCTCCCATCACACCTTGTCTGGGAACCTCCGCGGGACTGAGTCCGCAATGAACATATCAAAAACAATGCCAGGATGTTTACCAATCTTATCTTTGGGAATTATTATTATTCTTGCTTGAAAATTCTTATGGTCTGATGAAATTGCAATCCATTCCTGAAAATTGAGAAAGTGTTTCTTAATAATCAAGAACGAAATCATGTTGATGAAAAATGCTCTTCCGACTCGAGCGAAGGCGGTCGGGGGAAGAGAAGTTGAACCGCCCGCTTCGCTTAAGGCGCAGAGGACGCCAAGAAGAATTTTGACTTCCGCTGGAAAGATGCGGAAGTCAAAAGGGCTTCACGCCTGACGGCGAAGCGAGACCACCCCGACAGGGGTGAGGCAATCCTTTTGAAAAGCAGTTCTTTCCCTGCTTTCCAAATGTTTTCCCTTGGCGTCCTCCGCGCCTTAAGCGAAGCGAGCGGTTCAATATTCCTACCCTCCTGCCCCACCCGGATGAAACAAAAAAAGCAGGAAGGCCCCGGGAACCTTCCTGCTTCTGACTTGTGGAATTGCTGTGAATTCTAGCGCATGTTTTCCAGCGCGAATTCCCAGTTCAGCAGTTTGTCGATCACCGCCTCGACGTATTTCGGGCGTAGATTCTGGTAGTCCAGGTAGTAGGCGTGTTCCCAGACATCGATGGTCAAAAGCGGCTTGAGGCCCTGGGTGAAGGGCACCTTGGCGTTGGACGTTTTCATCACCTTGAGCCCGTCCCCGTCATATACCAGCCAAGCCCAGCCGCTGCCGAACTGGGAAACGGCGGCTTCGGAAAGCCCTGTTTTGAAGTCCTCGAAGCTTCCGAAAGACCCTTCGATTTTCTCCATCAATGCGTTTGAAGGCATCCCGCCGCCATTGGGCTTCAAGCTTTTCCAGAAAAACTGGTGATTCCAGACCTGGGCCGCATTGTTGAATATCTTGGACTTGTCTTCCTTGCCGTCCGTATCCCGGATGATTTCCTCCAGGGACTTGTTCACGTACTCGGTCCCGGAAATCAGTTTATTCAGGGTGTCCACGTATTTCTGGTGATGCTTGCCGTGATGAAACTGCAGGGTCTTGGCGGAAATCACGGGTTCCAGGGCGTCTTCCGGATACGGCAGGGGCATCAATGTGAATGATGATTGTGCAGGGGATTTTTCCATTTCTCGCTCCTTTTCATAAAAATTATCAAAACGTGGATGGTTCAGAATCGTTTGATACGGTCGCTGGCCGAGGTTCGTCGGATTAGACTGCCGCAGGGCGGTTCGCGAACCGCCCCTACTGGACCTGAATGGTCGATCTGACCTCGCGCACGTTCGGCGTGTCCAGAGCCAGGGCCATGGCCCGGCCGATGAATTCCTGAGCGCCCACCGTACCGGACAGATGGACGCGTCCCTCGTTGGTGGACACGGCGATGTCGAACACCGAAAGACCCGGATCACCGGCAATCCTGGCGTTGATTTCCGAGGTGATTCTTTCGTCAATGGCTGCGCCGAATTGTACTTCGTCGGCGTCAGGTGTTCGCCGGACCACTTCCCCATTGTCGGCAAGTTCGTCCTGAATATCCTCGACCCGCACCCGCCAGGCTTCCATCCTGGCATGATATTCCTGTCCGGCCTGATCCTCGGCGGTGATCGCTCGTCCCGGTTCCATGCCCGGAGGAGTTGTGCGTTCTTCCGTGGGTTGCATGATCGGGGCCGGTTCGTCCGCGGTTAAGAACCAGATCACGCCCACAACCACCAGCGCGCCGATGATCAAAAAAATGATCGTTTTTTTCATGAGTTCGCCTCCTTGTTTGGTTGGACTGAGAATATTGAGCAAGTTTCGTCAGCTATAAGTATAAGGTATTGGTAAAGTTGAACCGCCCGCTTCGCTCAAGGCGCGGAGGTCGCCAAGAAGAAAAGATTTTTGTCTTCCGCTGGAAAGATGCGGAAGACAAAAGGCTTCACGCCTGACGGCGAACCTAACATCACCCCGACAGGGGTGAGGCAAATCTTTTTGGAAGCAGTCTTTCCCTGCTTTCCAAAAATGTTTTTCTTGGCGTCCTCCGCGCCTTGAGCGAAGCGGGCGGTTCAATTCTTCAGATTCACCCAAACCCCATCCCGACCACCACCCATCCAAGCACGCCCGCCAGCAAGGCATAGCCCACGGCAATGGGCGCGATCTT
The DNA here is from genome assembly GCF_900104215.1 of Desulfonatronum thiosulfatophilum. NCBI lineage: Bacteria > Pseudomonadati > Thermodesulfobacteriota > Desulfovibrionia > Desulfovibrionales > Desulfonatronaceae > Desulfonatronum > Desulfonatronum thiosulfatophilum. The sequence continues at coordinate 92,779 of NZ_FMXO01000015.1, forward strand.
GCGGATTACGATGCCTTCCTTGCCCAGCAAACCGACTGTCGTCAGTACGGCCACCACGTTGTGCACGCAGATCATGTTCCCTGCCGCGCCGCCCACGGCCTGCAGCGCGAGTACCGGCGCCACCTGCAGCCCGCTCTGGACCGCCGTGTCATGCTGGAGCACGCCGAACATGATGTTGGACACCGTATTGCTGCCGGAAATGAACGTACCCAGAGCGCCCACCAGAGGGGCGATCAGATACCAGCTCTGGCCCGTGACGTCCGCGGCCGCCTTGGCCACCGTGATGATCATCGAGTCCCGGCCGTCCGCGCCGCCGGAATTCATCATCACGTAAACCATGATCAGGGCGGCGATCAGGGCCACGGCCGCGGAGCCGATCATGGACGCCGTCTTCTTCCAGGCCGTGATCACGCCCTGTCGATTCATCCCGTGCATCAGAGGAATCACCAGGGCGATCAGGACAAAGGGGATGATCCCGGGATTATATAATGGTGCAAATGTCGCGCCGATGCCCGTGCCCAGGAGATCTTCCGATCCCACGCTCCATTGCCGCAGCCGTTCGGAAATGCCCAGGTATTCGATCCGGGTCGCGAGCAGCAGCAATCCGACCACGACATAGGGCGACCAGGCCAGCCACCAACTCATGGTCGGTCCTTCGCCGGTCCCGGCGCCGGCTTCAATCTTGCCCTGCCAGGTGTCCGGCCAGTCCTGTTTGTCCGGAAAATCCCAGGTTTCCCTGGGCTGCAAAAATCCTCTGGAAACGGCAAACAAGAAGATGGGCAAGGCGATCAGCGCGCCCAGCAGGGCCGGAAGTTCAGGGCCGAAGAACCAGGCCACCAGCATCTGGGGGACCGTGAACACGATCCCGGCAAACAAGGCCAGCAACCAAACATCCCGCCCTTTCCGGAACGATCCGTCCACCATTCTGGTCATCAGCAGGACCATCACCAGGGGGATGAACGTCCCCAGGGCCAGATGCAGCAGGCCCACCCGGGCGGCGATGGCGTGCAGGAAGTCATTGAAGGCCATGCCCTCGGGCAGGCTGACCACGTCGCGGATCGCCTCGAATCCGCCGTGAATGGGCACGCCCACCGCGCCGAAAGAAACGGATGCGCTGTCCGCGACCAGGGTCAGGATCGCGGCCAGCAGCGGCGGGAACCCCATGCCCATCAGCAGAGGCGCGGCCACCGCGGCCGGCGTTCCGAATCCGGCCGCGCCCTCCAGAAACGATCCGAACAGCCAGGCAATGATCAGGACCTGCACCCGCCGATCCGTGGAAAGCGAGGCCATGGACCGGGAAATGCCGTCCATGCCGCCGCTCTTTTTCATCAACTGCAAAATCAGGATGGCGCCGAAGACAATGATCAGGATGTCCACGGCGTTGATAATCCCTGCCGCGCCGGCCGCCGCCAGATCCTGCAACGACATGTTCCAGACGCCCACCGCAATCACAACGGCCACAAGCGCCCCCACGGGCATGGCCCTGCTCGACGGCCACATGAAGCCGACCATCAGGACGGCCACCGTCACAATGGGCAGGAGCGCCACCAGAGGCATGATCAAATCCATGAAAAATCACCTTTCATGGATACGAACCTATTGTTGGAGGTGAAATAATGGCAATGAGGGAAATCCTGTATTTTCTTTTGCGTGCGTCTCCGGAAATACGGAGTTGACCTGATGTCGGGGGATTTGGATCGGGAATAGGATGTGGAGGCGAAATCAATTTCGATTGCGATTTCGATTTCGATAGTTGTTAGATGGGGTGTTGGATGGGCGGAAGGTGTGATTTGGATTCGATTTCGATTGCGATTTCGATTACGATTTAGTTGAATTGGTTTGAGGATGGGTTGCAATCGAAAATGCTGAGCCACAAGGAGAAAACATGGACAAAGTTGATGCAAGACTCACGGAAATCGCCCATTACCTGCGCGTACTGATCCTGCAAAGCACTACGGAGGCGGGTTCGGGGCATCCGACATCGTCCCTTTCCGCCGTGGAACTCATGGCCGGGCTGATGTTCGGCGAGAGCGCAGAGGGCAAGCCGTTTTTCCGGTTCGATCCCAACGATCCCAAGCACCCCAACAACGACCGGCTGATCTTCTCCAAGGGCCACGCATCCCCCCTCTTCTATTCCCTCTGGGCCGCGGCTGGCCAACTGAGCCTCAACGACATGCTGACCTACCGCAAGCTGGACAGTCCCCTGGAGGGGCATCCCACTCCGCGTTTCGCATTTACCGAGGCGGCAACCGGTTCCCTGGGTCAGGGCCTGGGCGTGGGCGTGGGCATGGCCTTGAACGCCAAATACCTGGACAAGCTGCCCTACCGCACTTTTGTCCTGCTGGGCGACAGCGAGATGACCGAAGGATCGCAGTGGGAGGCCGTCCAGATCGCGGCTCACTACAAGCTGAACAATCTGGTGGGCATTCTGGACGTGAACAGACTCGGTCAGCGCGGCGAAACCATGTACGGACACGACATCGAGAGCTATGCCCGCCGGGTGGAAGCATTCGGGTGGGAGACGATCCTGGTCCAAGACGGACATGATTTCCAGCAGGTCATTCCAGCGCTCACCGACGCCCTGAACGCGCAAAAACCGTTGATGATCATCGCCCGGACCTTCAAGGGCAAGGGCGTGCCCCTGATGGAGAACCTGGACGACTGGCACGGGAAGCCTTTGAACGCGGAACAGGGCAAACAGGCCCTGCGGGAACTGGGGCACGCCACAGCCGATGCCCCGGCACGCCTGGCGGAGCCGGAACGCCTTCAACCCGCGAAATCCGATCCCCAGAAGCTGGAGGACCCCGCGTATGAAGCCGGCGGGCAGGAGGCAACCCGGGTGGCCTACGGCCGGGCCCTGGCCCGTCTTGGCGCGGCGCATCCCGAACTGGTGGTTCTGGACGCCGAGGTCAGCAACTCCACCATGGCGGACATCTTCCGCAAAAAATTTCCGGACCGGTTCTTCGAGATGTACGTGGCCGAGCAGAACATGGTTTCCACGGGGTTGGGCCTGGCAGTGCGGGGCAAGCTGGTCTTCGTGTCCACCTTTGCCGCGTTCCTGGTCCGGGCCTACGATCAGGTGCGCATGGCCCGGTACTCCGACGCCAATCTCAAATTCTGCGGCTCCCATGCCGGAGTGTCCATCGGCGAGGACGGGCCGTCCCAGATGGGGCTGGAAGACATCGCCTTTTTCCGGACCATCCTGGACAGCGTCGTACTCTACCCCTCTGACGCCATGAGCACCGAACGGCTGGTGGAAGAAGCCGCGCGGCATCACGGCATGGTCTACCTGCGCACCACCCGGGCCAAGACGCCGCTTCTCTACGATGCCCGGGAAACTTTTCCCATCGGCGGCTGCAAAGTGCTGCGCGAAAGCTCCGCGGACCGCGCCACCCTGGTCGCGGCGGGCATCACCCTGCACGAGGCTCTCAAGGCGGCGGACACGCTGCAAAAACAGGGCATCTCGGTGCGGGTCATCGACCTGTACAGCGTCAAGCCCCTGGATGAAGAGACCCTGCGCCGGGCGGCGAAGGAAACCGGCGTGATCATCACCGTGGAGGACCATGCGGCCCAGGGCGGAATCGGCGAAGCCGTGCTCAGCGCGGTGGCCGCAACCCCATGCCTCGTGCACAAGCTGGCCGTGACCCGGCTCCCCCGCAGCGGCACGCCGCGGGAACTGCTGGAACTGGAAAACATCGATGAAAAGGCCGTGGTGCGCGCCGTGCAGGGGTTGGTCGCATCATGAACCATGGTCCCCGCGGAAAACATCACGGTCCGGAAGGACAGAACCAGATGGATGAAAAGACGAAGTTTCTGATCTGGTACGTCGTCTTCGCCATTATCGGGATCCTGATCCTCAATCAGCTCATTGTGGCCCAGTACGCCCCCCAGGACATCCCCTACAGCGAATTCCTGGATGCTTTGGACGAGGGCCGGATCGTGGAAGTTTCCATCACCGGGGACCAGATCGAGGGCCTGATGCTGGTTCGGGACGATCCGGACACGGACATTCGGTTCACCACCTTCCGGGTGGAGCCGGAATTGTCGGAGAAACTTCTCGAACAGGGCGTGACCTTTGTCGGCCGGCCGGAGCGGACCTTTTTCCGGGATCTGCTGGCCTGGGTCATCCCGCTGATGCTTTTTCTGGGAATCTGGGTTCTGATCATGCGCCGGATGTCCGCCGGGGCCGGATTCATGAACATCGGCCAGAGCAAGGCCAAGGTCTACCTGGAAAAGGACATCAAGATCACCTTCGAGGACGTGGCCGGGGTGGACGAGGCCAAGGAGGAACTGCGGGAAGTTGTGGATTTCCTCAAGAATCCCGAACCGTTTCGTCGTCTCGGCGGCCGGATGCCCAAGGGCGTTCTGCTGGTCGGCCCTCCCGGAACGGGCAAAACCCTGCTGGCCAAGGCCGTGGCCGGCGAGGCCGGGGTGCCCTTTTTCAGCATCAGCGGCTCGGATTTCATCCAGATGTTCGTCGGGGTGGGCGCGGCCCGGGTGCGGGACATGTTCAAACAGGCCCGGGAAACCGCGCCCTGCATCATCTTCGTGGATGAACTCGACGCCGTGGGCAAGGCCCGGGCCGGCGCGGGCGGATTCGGCGGCGGCCATGAGGAGCGCGAACAGACCCTGAACCAGTTGTTGTCGGAAATGGACGGTTTCGATCCCCGGGAAGGGATCATCATCCTGGCCGCGACCAACCAGCCCGAGACCCTGGACCCGGCCCTGCTGCGGGCCGGACGGTTCGACCGCAACGTCCTGGTGGACAAGCCGGACTTCAGGGGCCGCATCGAGATCCTGAAATTGCACGCCAAGAAGATCAAGCTGTCCGACAACGTGGACCTGGAGACCATCGCCCGGATGACGCCCGGCTTTTCCGGGGCGGATCTGGCCAACGTGATCAACGAAGCCGCCCTGCTGGCCACCCGCAAAAACAAGGAAGAAGTGGAAATGCCGGAGCTGGAAGAGGCCGTGGACCGCACCATTGCCGGACTGGCCAAAAAGAACCGGGTCATCAATCCCAAGGAAAAGAAGATCGTGGCCTACCATGAAACCGGCCACGCCCTGGTCGCCGCGTTCACTCCGGGCGCGGACAAGGTCAAAAAGATCACCATCGTTCCCCGCGGCATCGGCGCCCTGGGCTATACGCAGCAGTTGCCAACCGAGGACAGGTACCTGATGACCCGCCAGGAACTCCAGGGCAAAATCGACGTGCTCCTGGGCGGTCGGATCACCGAAGCCCTGGTCTTCGAAGAAGTGTCCACCGGCGCCCAGAACGACCTGCAGCGGGCCACGGACATTGCCCGGGCCATGGTTTCGGAACTGGGCATGGGCAAGACTTTGGGCCTGTCCACCTATCCGAGGCAACGCCGCCCAGTCTTCCTGGATTCGGAGCACTCGCCCTTCCAGGGCAAGGAATACAGCGAGTCCACTGCCGCGCAACTGGACGTGGAAGTCAAGGATCTCTTGAGCGAACGGGAGTCCGTGGTGCGGAAACTGTTGTCCGAACACCTGGAAACCCTGCATAGGGTTGCCGAACACCTCCTGGAGAAGGAAGTCCTGGACGAAAAGGAGTTCAACGCGCTCATCGAGCCCCCCCCTCCCCCACCACCCAATTCCTGATCAAACCCCCAATCGCAATCGAAATCGCTATCGCAATCGCAATCGAAATCGCAATCGAAATCGCAATCGAAAAAACTCCCAAGGAACCCAACATGCAAGATCATGATCAGGCCAGAAAACGAATGGTCGAGGAACAGATCGCGGCTCGTGGAATCAGCGATCCTCGGATCCTGCAGGCCATGCGCACTGTCCCCAGACACCGCTTCGTGGAACCCCGGGACGAGCACCTCGCCTACACGGACCAGCCCCTGCCCATTGGCCACCACCAGACCATTTCCCAGCCGTACATCGTGGCGGTAATGACCGAGGCCCTTGAACTCGAGGATGAAGACAAGGTGCTGGAAATCGGCACCGGCAGCGGCTACCAAGCCGCGGTGCTGGCGGAACTGGCAACGCAGGTCTACACCGTGGAAAAGGTCGAGCCGCTGCTGGCGCGTGCCAAATCGGTTCTTGAGGAACTGGGGTACGACAACGTGTTCTGCAAGCTGCACAACGGCACCCTGGGCTGGCCGGAATACGCTCCCTACGACGCCGTTCTGGTAACGGCCGGAGCTCCTGGAGTACCCCAGCCCCTGATCGATCAACTGGCCGAGGGCGGCCGGATGATTATTCCCGTAGGCGACCAGGCGCACCAGGAACTGATCAAGGTGACCAAGAATCAGGGACGCATCGAGCGACAGGAACTCGGCGGCTGCCGCTTCGTGCCGCTGCTCGGGGAGCACGGGTGGTAGGGTTTGATGTCGGGGTGCGCATGTTGCTTGCACTGGGAGCGCCGCACCCCAGTGCGGCAAGTTGCGAGTTCCCGCGTCGGTTCAGATGTTTCGCGTTCACACCGGGCCGCACTGGGGTGCGGTGCTCCCGGGTGCAAGATGGAGGATAGAGGACGCAAGCAACGATTGCGTTTTCGATTGCGATTGCGATTGCGATTTCGATTTCGATTGAGGTTGAGGTTGATGGTAATGCCGTAAATTTTTAACAATTTGGACACGTTTTTATTGATCAATCCGGGTCCACGGGTTCTCCGTCCTTGATGGAGACGAAGTAATTGCTTTCGCCGGGTTCGCCTTCGATAACCGTTTCTTCGTCGCTGCGTTGGGGGATGTCCACTCCGGGCGTGCGGTCCGGCCTTTCCCAGGCTTCGGGGTCGATGCGCAAATTGTCCACGATATCATGCACCCCGAACGTGTCCTCGATGATTTCATGGAGCAGGTCGCTGCTTTCCTGACTCGGGAGGGCGCCGTGGAGTTCGATCCGCTCACCCTCGCAGTGGACTCGCAGGTCTTCAAGCTCGACCCGGCCGTCATAATGCAGGTGCTCCATGATGGCATCGCACAGCTCCTCGTCGACCAGGCCGGCGTACGTTTCATTCATCGGCTGCGCGCTTTCCTCCTGATCATCCAATCTGACCACCGGTGGTTCGATTTCTTCCTTCCCTCCGCCGGCGCACTCAATACATGTGGCGGTCCAGGGGATGGCCAGCAGGCGCTTCTCGGAAATTTCCTCGCCGCATTCCAAACACAGACCGTACGTTCCGGCTCCGATCCGTTGCAATGCCATGTTTACGGCATCGAGTTCATCCCGATTCCGCCGATCCAGGCTTTCAAGCTCCTGCTGCATCTTTTCCTGCTGCGCCCGCTCCTCGAACTCCACTTGCGGTTCGCTCAATCGCAGATTGGATTCCTCGTTCTCCCGACGCATCTCGCGCAGTTCCTCACGCCGCGTCTGGAGAAGCTGGTGCGCCTTTTCCGTGATTTCTTTCCGTATCATGCTTTCTCCGGTTTTTTTCGTGGCATCATTGCATGTACCGCATCATCCAGGGGAGATAGACCCTGAGCTGCATGAGTTTGTCGGGCATCAGGGAACGAAGCTGATCGACGAGATAACCGGCGACAAAGGCCTGGGTAACCGCACGTCGCGTTCCAAGATATTGATACGTCTTCTCGACCAGAAGCTGTCTGCTCTGGTTCAGTTCGCCGTGCCGAGCCCGGATTTGCTCACGGAGCATTCGCCGCTTTTTGGACAAAGTCCGAATTTTTTTGATCATGACTGGAGATCCTCCTTTGCGGGTGTTCGGTTCGAGCCGTCCTCTTCCGGTTTGGACGGCATCAGATCCCGGATTGCTCCGGAGAACTCCTGGAAGGTCAGGTTGCGGGACAGGCGAATGATGGCAATACCAATGCTCACGGCCAGCAGGATGTTGACGAAAATCAGGAAAAACAAAGCCTGAATCAGGTTCAGAACCTGGCTCCAGACAAGCCACACGCCCACGACGGCGTTCGTGAGCAGCCAGGCGCTCAGGACGACCACGGCAAGAACCACGGCGAACATGAGCATGGCGGCCATTGACCGGCCCGCCAGGCGCAACTCGGTGCCGAACAATTCCAGCAGCTCGCTGAACATGGCGCCGCCGGTCCGGGCAACGTCCTGCAGAACCGCGCTGTAATCCTTTTCCGAAGGCGGATCAGCCGCCTTCTTCTCCTCGGTTGACGTGAATTTTTCCCGCTGTTCCTGGTCCTGCCGTACCTGGTCCATACCCTGCTCCCGTGATCATTACGTCACAGCTGAAGGTTCGTGTTTCCTTGGCGTCCTCTGCGCCTTGAGCGAAGCGGGCGGTTCACAATCTCCATCAGCAAAAACAAGCCTCCCCGACCCAACCCGACCTGATCAGTCATTCATTGTCGCGCCAGTAGTTGTTGGCCGCGGCAATGGTCTGGAAGTGGACGGCTACGACATGGGATGCGGCGATCAGGCTGTCAGGATCATGTGCGTACGCCGGACGGAGCTGTTTGAGAACTTCCTTGTCGCGCTGTGTTTCGGTTACGCCTTTGCGGGCCAGCGCCAGGGCGAGCTGGAATCCTTCTTCAGGCGTGGCCGTAATCAGGCTGAGTCCTCCGGGAATTTCTTCCCGCACCTCTTGTTCCGCATTCAGCATGCTTGTCGTGGCCAGGCTTATCAACAGCAATACCGATATCAAGGATGTAATCGAACGCATATCAACCCTTCCTGATCAATGTGACATGCCATATTGAATACATTCCAATAATGATCAACGCAGACAAAAGGCTTAACAAGTGCGCCACTGCAAGAGTGGCACACTTGTCCGGACAATTAGTAGTCTTTCGTCCAATCATCGACCTGCTTTTCAGCTTCGTCACGAGCTATGCCGTATTTTTCCTGGATCTTGCCGACGAACTTGTCGCGCTCGCCGTCGATCTGCGTCAGTTCATCATCCGTCAGCTTGCCCCATTTCGACTTGATCGTACCTTTCGCCTGCGTCCAGTTTCCTTTTACTTTGTCCCAATTCATGTGACCTCCAATGAGTTAAATGTTGTCAAATACTTTTCTGCCCATGGAGCTATCTGCGACGGGTAAAATTCGAAAGCAGGCTCCCGGCCACGAAGGCAATGCCGAGCGCTGTCAGGGGGTTTTCCTTAACGTACTCCGTAACTGCCTCCATAAGGTCATGGGAACCATGTTGCGCCTTCTCGGCGGCGTCGCGGAGCCGTTCCTCCGCCTCCCCTGCCAGACGTGATGCGAAATCCACGGCTTCATGCGTTTTTTCAGAAACCTGATCAACGGTCTTGCTCATGATAATTGCTCCTTTAATCACTAAATTGTTTCAACTCCACCGCAATTGCGTCATGCTCCGAAGCGATGACCACGGTGCTCAGGTATTTGGCCTTGATGTGCCACCAGGCCGAAACCAGGAATGCGGTGATCGGAACGGCAAGGATCATCCCGATAATCCCGCCCAAAACGATCCCCCAGAAGAATAGTGATATGACAACTATGGCCGGATGCAAGCCCGATCTTTCAGACATGATCCGGGGCGTGAGCACCCAGCTTTCAATAAACTGAACCACTATAAAAACGACCAGGGTCAGACCGACAAGTTGTAATCCGCCATCCGGTTGTACCCACGCCACCGGAAGCGCCAGGGTCAGGCCGACGATCACCCCGAGAAACGGGACGATGTTCAGCATGCCCAGGATAAGGCCCAGCAGGATCGCCGCCTGCAGTTCAACCAATGTAAAGCCAATCGCCAGCATGACTCCCACAATCATCGCGATGACCAACTGGCCTTGAAAAAACGCGGTAACGTATCCGATGAACATGTTCGTCAGGAACATGACTTCTTCCTGCTGTTTCTGACTCAGCACGCTGATGAGCTCCGTTGCGCGCTGACTGAACTTGCGACCGTCGATCAACATGAAGAACAGAAACAACGGAACGAACAGCATAACGATGAGTATACCGGCATACCTTTGCATTCGTCCGATAAAAGGCTCGATGTCAAATCCGAAGATGTCGATCTCCGCTGCCTCAATCTTGGCAGATATGGTCTTCACGAGATTTGGGAAAGTTCTTTCAAAGGATTCATATAATCCGATCAGATAATCCGGCCCGATGCGAATCAATTCGCCTATCTGGGTCAGCATCTCCGGGAGCGCCAGCATCCAGATCGCGGCGAGGATAATGATCAATAGGATGGCCGTAATGATCACTGCAAACAGACGTCGCACCCGCAACTTATCCTGAAAAAAACGCACGACCGGATCGAGAACCAGGGCCAGAACGCCTGCCACGGCCAAAGGCAACAACAACGGATAGAACAGGGACAATACGAAGCTGAGGACCCAGATAATGAAAATGATTAAACCGATAAACGCGACGACGGATGCAAGAACGGCTGTTGCTCGAAAAATCCGGTAATCCGTCTCACTGAACACCCTGAACTTCTCCTCAGGGCCGTTTTGCTGCATTTTTTTCAGAGTATTTTCTCTGAGTTCATCCATTCTGCTGTTGCATTGCCTTACATTGGAAGTTCATGGATCAATATCGAACCGGTTGCCGTTAACCGGCAACCGGTTCCAGATGTGGATCATCATTTCAATATTCTGGACTAGAATACGCCCAGCAGCCAGAGAATGATGATCAATGAAAGCGGTACTCCGAGAAGCCATAGAATAATAGGCATAACGTTGCTCCTTTATTGTTGTTGGTGAATGCATTTTTGCTGAAAATGCGTGATCAGTATGCAGTCGGAAGCGAAAATTGCTGCAACAGGGTTAATTCCGATGCCGCAACCCGTGTTCCGCCAAACAGCAGATTCAAGATCAGCAAAATCAGGAATACGACGAATATAACCTGAGCGATCCAGGTAGCGGTACCGGCAATGCCGGAAAAACCAAGTACTCCGGCAATGATGGCAATGATCAGAAATAGTACCGCCCAGCTCAGCATATCTCGCTCCTTTGCGTATCAACTACATTTGTCTGTTACGTTTGCCGCGACCGTGGATCACACTAATCCATACAGAGTAGTCATCCGGACCTGACTGCCGCAACTTCTACTGCTGTTGCCGGACAACAAGCTGGTTGTTGACTTGACGAACACCATCCACATTGTAAGCCAGTTCCTCAGCCCGCTGTCTCTGCTGGGGCGTATCCACCGCGCCGGTCAGATTCACCTCGCCTTCAAATGTCTTGACGCCTATTGCAAATCCGCTGATCGAATCATCTGCCAGCAATGCCGATTTGACTCGTGTCGTGATGCCTGAATCGTCGAAAAATTCGCCCGGCGACCGTCCGGCAGGTGTCTGGCATGCAAGCAGGGAAGCAAGAATGATCAGCACGAAACCAAACCCCAACATTTTCTTGACATTCAACATAACATTCTCCTTGTATTTAGAGGTGGAATAAACAACAACGGATTGATGAACGGCAGTAGGTGCACGGCAAATTTTATGGATGATGCGTTCCCGAAGGCCCACGCGGGCGGCGCATGAGTCCGGTGATAAGCAACACGATGAAAATCACTACGAATATGAAGAAAAGGATCCTCGCGATCTCCGCGGTGGCCACGGCAATGCCGGTGAATCCGAAAAGCGCCGCAACAATGGAAATTACCAGAAATACAACCGCCCAATACAGCATACGCACCTCCTCTGTTGAATGAAGCTTGCTCTCAATGAATTTGACTCATCCGGCTCAACGTACGTGGTAAAACGGCATGCAATTTCTGTTTAACCGCCCGCTGCCGTTGGTCGCATAAGTCGCAAAGCCCACCAAGATGAGATCCAGTATTTCCTTAGCAATTTAAGCGCATTGAGCGAAACTGGCGATTCATTGTTTGGGGAAAAAATGATGCCCCCGCAACTTCCTTTGTACGGTTACTACTTGATTTACTTATCGTATGTTTTCGGCATCCGGAACAAGTAGGGGTATTATGTATTTCTTATCGAATAAGAATGTATAGTGGTCCATCTGAATGATTTTCAAGATATCTCAATTTCATCGTTGGTACGATTTCGGTTCATCCGCTACGGCGGCCTCGCTGGTTCTCACTTCTCAATAACTGCACAAGGTTCGCTAAGAAACGGCGGTTCACAGCAACTTCGGAAGAATCATTCTCCTGCAAATTCAAATCAATAACATTGCACCACCATTGGCATTATTATTGATGGGCCTGATTCAGTTGAAGTCCGGCTTGTCTTTGATCTTTGCTCAGGAGAAGGGCTGCCTGCTGCGAGCGGCCAGGACAAAGTGAAGCCGTACTCGATTGTTTCAATATACTTCATCCGGATGAACCAATATTTTTTTCGTGTCCAAAGGAGCTCGACATGCCGTTGATTCTGGAGAAATATGAACAACAAAGGACCGTATCATGGAATGCGCATCTTGCATTTCTGGAGCAATCCATGAAGGAATTGGAGATGGACATTGACGAGGCAGCGACGAATGAAAACCAGGCTCAGGATTATTGCGCCATGGTGGAGCATGTCATCAATGACCTGAACAGGTCGATACATGCCATCAACAAGCTGAAAATGAAGGGCTACCACCTGTATTCCAAAAGCAGGAAAAGTTGCCGGAAATCTGAAAACTATTCTTCCGCCGCCTGATCCTATCATCGCCGACGGGTGCTGAATATGGTGCATCCGGCTGGAGCGGAGTATTTGCTGGTTGAACCGCCCGCTTCGCTCAAGGCGCAAGGGACGCCGAGAAGAATTTTTGCCTTCCGCCGGAAAGATGCGGAAGTCAAAAGGGCTTCACGCCTGACAGCGAACCTGACATTACCCCGAAAGGGGTGAGGCACCCTTTTGAAAAGCAGCTTTTTCCCTGCTTTTCAAAATGTTTTCCTTGGCGTCCCCTGCGCCTTGAGTGAAGCGAGCGGCTCATAATTTCAACTCACATTCGCTGAACCGCATGTGCATTCTTCAACCGCCTGCTAACATCAGCGACTGCCATGACAGACAGCCAGGAAAGGCAACCCGGGTCATCCGGGTTGCCTTTCCTGTTTCCACTTCCATCTTATCCGGAGGTAGTCAGTTCGTTTTTCAAGTTCGGCATGAAGTCGGAATGTCGCCGATGGAAATTGCCGCTGTTGCCGTTGCTGGAGGTTGTTAACGGGGAGTTGGTGGAAAATATGAAGGAATTCGCATTGCCGTTGACCAGCCCATGATCAATGGCAAATGTGGTCAGTGCGGCGACGTTGTGCAGATCGAGCTTGTTCATGATGTTGGAGCGATGCTTTTCGACCGTCTTGCAGCTGATGTGCAGCATGGCCCCAATTTCCTTGTTCTTGTATCCCTCGGCCAGCAGCTTGAGCACCTCGCGCTCACGCTGGGTGATGGTGTCCCAATCGCTGCTTTCCTTGATTTTCTTGCGCCCGTCCAAGTACCCTTCCACGACGTTTCCGGCGATCCCCGGACTCACGAACTTGTGACCGGACATGACGCTTTCGATGGCCAGGAGCAGTTCCTCTCTGCTGGCGTCCTTGATGCAGTACCCGTTCGCACCGGCCTGAAAGGCTTCCAGCACATACTGATCGGCCTTGTAATCGGTCAGGATCATGATTTTCATTTCCGGGAATTGATCCCGAACGGCATTCAAGACACTCACCCCGCTGAGCCGCGGCAATGCCAGGTCCAGCAGCAACAAATCCGGAGCATGGCTTTTAATGGACTCGATGGCTTCCATGCCGTCGAACACTTCATCGACCACTTCAAGGTCCCCTTTGGCCTCCAGCATCGTTCTCAGGAATTCTCGGAACATTTGCGGCCCAACTACGATGACGACCTTTTCTTTCGACTGCATTGCAACCTCCATTATATATGAAAAGGGAGCTCAAGGTGATGCCACATCCGGCTTCGAATTCATTCGTTTCAGGCCGCGAGGACACAGCGTCATTGCACGACCATGCCGGTTGTTCATACCCCCTCCGCTATTTGGAATTAGGATCTGTTCAGCAGTTCTCGTCACGAGACGGGGAACTGTCCTGTTTGCCTTAATTTTCCGCCTGCATGTCGGGCTGTACCGTGATCCGGTCGTCAAGCCACATGCGACGGCAGATCTATGATTGTTCTGGTGTATTCGCCTTCCGTACTTTCAAAACAAAGACGTCCGCCATGATCGGCGATGATTTTCGTAGTGATGCTCAATCCCAAACCGGTCCCTTTTCCTGAAGGTTTGGTCGTGAAGAACGGCTTGGTGATCCGATCAAGATTCTCGGGAGCTATTCCAACCCCGTGGTCCAGAAATTCTATCCGGACATGCGTGCGGTCATCGACGCGGATCTGTTCCGCACGAATTTCAAGGCGCTTGTTGTCGTGCCTGCAATCATATTTCTCATTCAGGGCGTGGCGCGCATTGGTAATGATATTGATGAAAACCTGCTGAATTTCCTGGAAATTGACTTCCACTTCCGGAAGATCGTCGAGCAGATCGACCTTCAGGGAAATGCCGTCTCTGCGAATCTTGGTCTGGGTAAGAAAGATCGTTTCCTCCAGAATGGACGAGATTTGTACGGGATGTTTTTCCTTTTGCCGATTTCGAGCATAGGAAAGTAGATTGTTGACGATCCTGCTGACGCGTTCGCCTTCCTTGACGATGCGCTCGCCCAGGTCCTTTTCCAGGCTGTTCGAAGCGGACTCGTTAATCAGGATCTGTCCGTAGTTGATAATTCCCGTGATGGGATTGTTGATCTCATGGGCCACTCCGGCAGCCCACTCACCCACTGCGGCAAGATTCCCGGCCTGAATCCGTTCCGCCTCCAGCGTCATCTTCTCGGTCACGTCGCTGACCCATAACAAAACGCTTCCCGTCAGTTCGCCGTTGCTGATGGGGAATGCCTTTATTTCCAAGACAAATCCGTCATGAGTGACGGTCTCGATCACTTTTTCATTTGCGTCAAAACACCTCTGGACCAAGCACCCATTGGATGAAACAGCGCCCTCGCGCAACATTTTCCCGCAGTATTCCAGAACGCCTTTGGCTGCCTTGCTGTTGAATCCGTGAACGCCGACGTGATTGGACCACAGCAATTCGAACTTTGGCGAGATCAGGAGCAATGTATCACTGATTGCGTTCAGCAGGCTGTACAGGTCTCTTTCACCCCGCACAGCGCCCGGTTCGACTACCCGATCCCTCGGAGGCGTCGCGAAATCACCGTGCAGAACGGATCGCCCGGCGTCGGATATGTCTCGGAGGGCCAGATCCGACAAGACGACACTCCCGCCCTGGGCGTTATTCAGATACAAATCCCAAATATTATTAAGAATTTCTTCATGCATTTTCCCGGAGCCATCCGGGTACAGTTGCCGAATATGATCATGCTGAGCAATCTCAGGCACGAACTCCTCGTCCATCCGCGACACCATTTCAAGTCCAATAACCGGAGCAGAAACGTCATCATTCGACACGAGATCAATCAAACGGCTCCCGTGAAGACCTTGCAGGCGGGCCAAAGCCGAATTCCTCCCTCTGTAAAAATCTCTGTCACAGAGCAGATGATTCTCAACCGGGACGTAACAAGGCTGCCCCGGAAACGTTTCCACGGCCGTCTTCCGTTCACCGGTCGCCCGCGGAGACTGTTCAGGATGCGGAAGCGAATCAGCCTTGCGATCTCGCATCCCAACGCGGGAATTTCTCCTCTCTAAAGCGTCGCGGACATGACTTCTGTTTGGCCGCTTGTTGTCTTTGATATTGGCTTTGGAACACGGAACCGAAATCCTGTTTGCGTCGAATTTGCTCACGCCCATGGATTTGCTTTTGATTCCCTTCCCTTTTGCATCTGTATAGATCATTCCGGCGCATCCTCATGTCTTGCTCAGGTGCGAAATTGCCTTTCCTGCCTTTCATCAACAATGCCCATTTTAATCGATGATCAGGCCATGACTAATCAAATACAGTGCCAACCCCATAGACCACTCAACACACCAGAATATTGTGTTTTTTCAAATCGTCCCCCAGCAAGCGGCACTATATTCTCAAATCACAAGAATGACTTCTTAAGAATTCCAGCCTGTAGCGGGGATAATAGCGCCAAGCCCTGATTCCTTTTTCTCAAGAAAAAGGAATCAGGGGCCTGGAAATTGAAGACATTCAAGGATCTTTTTTTATTTTTATTGTTGAATTTCAAACAATTAATTCAAGCCTAACATTGGCATTATTTTTGATTGATTCAGAGGGTTAATCATAATCCGCGTCATTTCCCATCAGCAGTTGATTTCATGCGGGTATCAACCTTTGTCCCTGTGAGGAGGAGAAAATGTCAGATACGGTAGTCAAGTCGAGGTATGAAAAAAAGTCGGCGGAATCCTGGAATATATTTCTTGCATCATTGGAGGAGTCGCTGAACGACCTGGAAAAGGACATCGATGAAGCCGCCAACATGAAAGACATTTGCACGGATGAATGGTGCGAGGCCATTGAGCATGTCATCGACGATCTGAACAAGAACCTGTTCGCCATCAGTGAGCCGAGATGGGCTTCGAAAGAAGATTCAAACCGAATCAAACAACTGCGGAAAAAAGTCTATGACCTGTACGCCAAGTACAAGCAAACGGCTCAGGAAGCGAAGACCGCCTGAACCTCATGAAGCCCTTTTTGGATATGATATTTAATTTTTAACCGGTAAGGAGTACGTCATGGCTAACGTAGGTGAAATGTATAAGTGTGAAATGTGCGGCAACGTCGTGGAAGTAAAGGAAGCCGGCAGCGGCGAACTGTCCTGCTGCGAAGCTCCCATGGTCAAGCAATAACCACGATTGGCTTTCGTGCTGATCACGGCGCCCGGAGATAATTTCTCCGGGCGCCGTTTTTTTATCCTCCCATCGCAATCGAAATCGCAATCGAAATCGAAATCGAAATCGCAATCGAAATCGATTGCAATAAGCAATAAGCAATGGACTATGGGCAATAGGGCAATAGGGCGATGGGCTGGGAGCGCCGCACCCCAGTACGGCCAGTTTTCCGCATGGCCGGACGATTTCGATTTCGATGGCGATTTCGATTTGGATTGTGATGGGGCGTGAGGGTTTACTGATCTTTGGGCGGGTGGGTGTGGAAATACAGCACCGGGATCAGGAGGAGGGTCAGGGGGACGGAGATCAGGACTCCGCTGGCCAGGGTCAGGCCCAAAGGTTCAAGTGATGGTTCAAAGATCAGCACCCCGCTGCCGAACATCACGGTTGCGGCGGTGAGGATGATCGGCCGGGTGCGTTGGGCTCCGGCCTGGATCACGGCTTTGCGCAGTTCCATGCCTTCCTGCTCGCGTTTGCGGATGAAATCCACCAGCAGGATGGAATTGCGGGCCACGATGCCCGCCAGGGCGATAACGCCCAAAATTCCCGTGCCGGCAATATCAATACCCCAGATCCAGTGGGCCGGCATCACGCCGATGAAGATCAGCGGAATGGGCATCATGATCAGAAACGGCAGGCCGTACGATCCGAACCATCCGGCCAGCAGGACGTAGATGATCAACATCACCACCGCCCCGGCCGCACCCAGATCAATGTACACATCCCGCGTCATTTCCCATTCCCCGGCCCAGTAGAGGCTGGAATGGGCAGTATCCTCGGGCAGCGACAGCCAGCGTACGGGGATCGCTTCCTCGCCGTACTCCCGGCGCAGGTCGTCCTGAACATCCTGCTGCACGGTCACGGCCTGGGCAATGGAACGGTCCAGATCCGCCACGATCGTGATCACCGGGAGCTGATCGCGACGGTAGCGAACCGGATCGCCGGCTTGAAACCGAAACTCCACCAGCTCTTCCAGGGGCGCCGAAGCGCCGGTCCGGCTGGGAACATGCAGCGCCCTGAGGGCATCCGGATTGCCGCGCCGGTGTTCATCCAGCCGCAGAATGATCGGCACCGGGTCGCGGGATACGATCCCCGGCAGATCGGCCACATGCCGGCCGTCCACGGCCATGCGCAGGGTACGCGTGATCTCTCCGGGCGCGACGCCGTGCGCCGCGGCGCGCTGGGGGTCGATTTCGAGATTCAGCACGTCCAGCGGCGATCTCGGAATCTGTTCAATTCCCACCACGCCGGGCTGGCGGCTCAAGGCCCGCACGACCCGCTCGGCCAGGACCTGCCGGGCCTCGGCATCCGGCCCGTAGATTTCCACGGTAATGTCCCGGTCATTGGATGGCCCCGATGGAATGCGGCCGATGTATCCAAAGGCGTTGTAGGGCTTCAGCCAGTCGCCAAGCCGACCGGCCACTTCCCGGCCGACCTCGTAGCTTTGCCGCTCCCGCTCCTCCTGGGGAACCATTTCCACATGGACGGCGGCCAGATGCGGCGGCGTGTCCTGAGGCACGGGAATCTCCGCGGGCGGATAGATCAGCGGCCCGTCCAGACCGGCATAAATGGTCAGGCTTTGCACTTCCTCCAGTTCCCGGAGATGCCCGCCCAGGGCGGATGTGGCGGCAAGGGTATCCGTAAGCGTTGATCCGGCGGGCAGTTCCACATGCACGACGAATATCTGGCGATCCAGTAGCGGCGTCAGTCCGACCTGCACCAGGCGGAACCAGACCATGGAAATGCTGGCCAGGAGCAGAACGACCAGAATCAGGTAGAGAATCCAGCGCAAAAGTCCGCGGGCCAGGAAGGGGCCGATGACGGCCCTGTAGATCCGGGTATAGCGCTGCCCTTCCCGATGTCCGTTTTCCTGGTTCCCGTTGTTTGCGGACCGATCGACCTTCAGCAGGCGCAGGCCGAAATACGGGGTAATGCTCAGAGCGATGAGCAGCGAGAACATCACGGCCACGGATGCGCCCACGGGAATGGCGCGGATGTACTGGCCCATTTCCCCGGTGATGTAGGCCGTGGGCAGCAGGGTCGCCACCACGAGCAGGTCGGCGAGAATGGTGGGATTACCGACCTCGTTCACGGCCCGTACGGTCAATTCCCGGCTTTTCTCGCCGGCATTGCGAAACTGCCGGGAGATGTTCTCCAGCATGACCACGGCATCGTCGGACAGGATGCCGATGGCCAGGATCATGGCCGCGATGGAGACCGGGTTCAGGGTGAAGTCGAATCGGTTGTAGACATAGGGCACGATGGCCAGGGACGAGGGCATCATCATGGCAATGATCACCGCGGCCCGCCAGCCCAGGCCGATCCAGATGATGCCCACGACCACCAGGGTGCCGGTCAGCAACTGCCGCAGGACCCTGCGGACCCGTTCCGTGGCGTCCTTTCCGGCATCGTATCCCGCCGTGAGCCGGACATCATCCGGAAGCAGTTCCAACCGCAGCTCTTCCATCCGTTCCAGAACCCGCTGGGTCACGTCGCTGACGTTGCGTCCGGCCAGGGTGGTCACTCCCAGGGTGACGGCGGGATGCGCCTCGGCCTGATCGCGGTGCCAGTACAGCACCGCCTCCTTGCGCAGTGCAACGCCGTCCCGGATGTCCGCGACGTCTTCGAGATGAACCGGGCCGAAATCCCCCTCCCCCACGGGAATGCGAGCCAGAACGCGGCGGTCGCTGAGGTTCGCGCCGGATTGGACCCTGGTCACCGGAGCATCTTCCAGCGTTCCCGCCGGAAGCTGTCCGGCGAGACCGGCAAAGGCCTCCTCGAGCTGGTGGAACCGGATGCCGCGGGCCGCCATGTCTTCCGGTCGCGGCAGGACTTCCACTGCCCGGGCCTCTCCGCCATGACGGGTGATGCTCCGGACTCCGGCCACCGGTTCCAGGCGGGCGGCAAATTCTCCGGCAATCAGCTCCAGTTCCCGGGGCGAACGGCTGCGGCTGCTCAGGGTGGCAATGAACATCACCAGCCGCTGCTCGCCGAAGGTCTCGATCACCACCGGGCCGGCATCCACGGGCAGCAGCTCCGCATTGGCGCTGAACACTTCCTGCAGTTTGGCGAAGGCCGTGGCTTCGGCGGTGCCGGCCTCGAACTCCACGGCCAGCAGCGCGGCGTGGTCCGTGCTGCTGGAGCGGACTTCGGTCACCGTCGCGAGGCGGCGCACCCAGGACCCGGCCTGACGTGCCAGCTGATCGTCCACTCGTTCCGTGCCGCCGCCGGGCCAGGGGATGATCACCATGGCCGTGGGCACATCGATGTCCGGGCGATCTTCCCTGGGCGTGACCAGCAGGCCGTATCCGCCGAGAATCAAACATGAAATCACGAACAACGGCACCAGCGGCGAATCCAGCAGCCGATCCGCGATCCATCCGGCCAGACCCAATTTTTCCATCAGGGCCGCGACGTCCTTTCCGGAAGCACCCGCTGCCCCTCCCGCAATTCCGGGGAGGGATTCACAACGACAATTTCTCCGGGCTGCAGTCCCTGAGCAACCGGGATCAGGTCGCCCTCTCCGTAGTCCCTTGCCATGACGCTGATCCAGCGCAGTGCAAGAACATGCTCCCCGCCCTCCTCTTCCACCACCAGCACGCTGTTCAACTGACCGCGGCGGATCAGCGCATTTGCGGGCAGGGCCGCCGGCGCCCGGTCACTCATGTCCCGGTCTTGAACCAGCACGTCCACGACATGGCCCGGCTGCAGCGCATCCGGCGGAGAGTCCACGGCAAGGCGCAGACGCTGCCCCACGGCGGCTTCCTCCAGGGCGGGAATGACGGCCACGAATTCCGCGCGCACGGGTTCCGGCAGCAGGGGGCTGGTCACGAACAGGGATTCTTCCGTCGGCATCCTGTTGGCGATGGGTGTCGGAACCGCGACATCAATCCGCAGGGCGGAGCGATCCTCCAGGATCAGGATCGGGGTGCCGGGTCCGACGAACGCGCCTTCGTCCACGGCGACCTCGCTGACGATGCCGGGAAACGGCGCCGCCAGATTCGCATAGTCGAGATTGACGCGCTGGGCCTGCAGTTCCGATGCTGCCTGCCGGACCGCGGCGTCGAGTTCCTGCTCCCGGACCTGGGCCTGCTCCAGCCGGTTGCGGGCCACGAGATCCTCGCTGTACAGCCGTTGCAGACGCCGGACATTCTTCACGGCCTGCTCGTGGGCGATTTGCGCGGCTGCCAGTTGATCACCGGCAGCGGCAATCGCGGCCTCCACTTCCCGGGATTCGATGATCGCCAGCACGTCCCCGGCCTGGACCTGATCCCCGGCCCGCACGGGAATCGAGTTGACCGCGCCGCTCATCCGCGTGCTCAGCACGGCCCGACGATCCGGCCGAACCACGCCGGGAAAGCGGCGGAACGTCTCCGCGGGCCAGGGCTGCACTTCGGCGGTTTCCACCACGACCGGCTCCATTGTTTCGGCCTCGGTCATGGGCTGTCCGTTTCCGGATTCCGAGCAGCCGCACAGCAGCAGCACGGCAACCCCGGCCAGGCAGATCCGAATCCGGGACGCAATGCCTCCAGCGCACCATTGCCGCACCGAAAAGCGCAGCCGCGAATCATGGCGATGATCCGCCAGGTTCATGGCCGCTCCCCGGAGAGCGCCAGGAGCGGATCCCGGCCATGGCTGAGATAGGCGCTCATGGACGCCACAAGTGCGCGGTATTGATGCCGGACATGTTCCAGCCGGGTCTGGTGCAAAATGGCCTGGGCCGCCAGCAGGTCGGTCATGTTCCCCAGCCCCTCCTCGTATTGCCGCCGGGCCAGGTTTGCCGCGGTGGACGCGGATTCCAGGGCAAGGTTCGAGGCCTGCCACGCGGACCAGCCGACATGCCACGCGCTGGAGGCGATTTCCTGCTCCCGGGTCGCCTCCCGGCGGGCCTGGGACAATTCAATGCGCGACAGGCTGGTCCGGGCCCGCTCCTCCGCGATGTCCCCCTGCCGGTCCATGCCCGCAAAAAGCGTCCATTGCAGATTCACGGCCACAACCCAGCTGTCCGAATCCGTGTCGATGGGCTTCGAGCTGTCGAACCATTGCCGGCGGGCCAGGAAGTTGACCCGGGGCAACCACCGCGCGCCGGCCCGTTCCAGGCCCGCCGCGGCTGCTTCAACCCTGGTCTCCATGGCCAGCAGATCCTTGCGCGGCGCGGCGGGAAAAACCTCGGTCGGGGGCTGGGGCCGGGGCAGGTCGCTGGTCAGGATCAGGTCTTCCCGGGACGGCAGCCCAAGAAACGTGGCCAGATCCGTTCGCGCCTCGTGGAGGTCGCCCCGGGCTTCCATCAGGCGGGCCCTGCTCGTCTCGTATTCCGTGTTCGCCCGCAACACGTCCAGCCGCGCCACAAAGCCTTCCTCATAAGCCCGGCGGGCCGACTCATGGGCCTGCCTTGCGGCCTCCACGGCCATCACGCCGGCACTGACCGCATACTCCCCCACGGCCACGGCGAAATAGCGCCGGGCCGTTTCCAGCCGAACCATTTCCGCGCCCCACTCCCGGGCCAACCGGCGTGTTTCCACACCAAGACCGGCCTGTTTCCGGACTTTCCAGCCATCCACATTGACCAGCGGCTGGACCACCTGGAGGGCGGTGAACGTCCCTTCCACCGGGCCGAAGTCCCGGCTGACCAGGCGAGGCGGAAGCGTCAACGTAGGAAGGGTGATGTCGTTGATGAACGAGGAGTCCGCGCGCAGCCAGGTGGCGTCGGCGGTCAGTCGCGGCAGGAATACCTGGGCGGAACGGGTATGGCCGGCTTCGGCAACAGCCTCTTCCGCGGCCAGACTTTGCAGCTCCACGGCATGGCGATGCGCCAGGTCCAGGGCGTCTTCGAAACTGAGTTCCATTGCCCGGGCGTCGAGGCCCGTCAACAGTACGAGCGCCGTCGCAGTACATGCAGCGAAGAAGCGTCGTATGCCGCCACCCTTGTCCGATTTGAGCGATTTGCGTTCTGGAGTTGCGGTATCAAGCATGAACAAGATTGCTTCGCCCCGATATGTAGGGGCTTGCATTGATTGCCGGGGATTCTGTCCGCGGTTGAAGCCCCGGAGGGGCCGAGAGGATGGCCGCCGCCTGCTTCAGGCTTATCCACGGGTAATGACCCGAAGAGCTCGAAACAGTGCGGCGGCAGAAATGGATGTGGGGAACCTGGAGTAACGTTCCTCTATCAGCAGGGCAGTTATACAAGCCTACCCGGAACTTGCCTTTTTGGCGTATGATTCCACCACGGAATCATACTTTTCATGGATCATCAGCCTGTCGAACTCCATGAACTCTTCCAACAGGGCCTCTTCTTCCCGGTCGGTGAAATAGTTCCTGGAAGCCGGGAAGAAGACCTTGTCCTCCTTCTCGATGTGTTCGGGATACAGGTCGACCAGGGCTCGAAGGTTCTCTTCGATCCGATCCAGTGCGGATTCATCGCCATTGCGGTACCGCGCATTGGCCTGTTCGATCTTCTGGACGACTTTTCTCGCGTAGACATGATCTGCAATCAATTCGTCCATCATTCGCCTGTCCTCGGTGGACAGACCCTTTTCGTCAAGCTTCTTGAATAGAATATCCTCTTCTTTGCCATGATGCGTTCTGTCGGCATAGGTACGGATGAAATCAACGGCAATATCCACCAGTTCAGGGTCGATCCGGTTTCCTTTCCGGATGTAACCGGCAGTTTCCTCGATCAGGGATATCATCCGTTCGATCACCCGGTGTTCTTTCATCAGTTGCCCTCGGGCCTGCATCACGCACCTCCTCTGTCAGTTCGTGACCTACCTGGCGAAGTTTTCCATGGTCTTGTCCGGTTGAACTCGTACGGAATTGCGCAGGTAGTTATGAACATGAAACACTTCGCTTTTAACAAATTCTTCGGCCGCGTGGACCGTATTCCGGAAAACGTGGCTTTCGGAAAATCTCCTTTGACTTGATAATTGCTCTTTTTCTTCGCACATGCCGTTGCCGATGAGATCGCAGATCTCGTCCAGGGCCATGCCGGCGTCTCTGCCTGAGGCTTCAATGTTTACAACCATTCCCGGTCCCACGGCCAGCCCGAGAATATCCAGGATGCTCTTGGCATCCGCTTTCTTGTTTTCCACGCACAAGCTGATGTCCGCATCAAACGACTTGGCCTTCCTGGCCAGCACGGCCGCCGGCCGGGCATGCAATCCATAGGGGTCGTGAATCGTGACTTGCCTGACAATCATATGTGTATTGCTCCTTTAAGCTGAAATATAAGGTATTTTTTGTTTCATGGCGCCGAGAATTAAACGCAATCAGCCACTGCCGACCAGGTCGGCCCTGACTATTGTACAAGAAAAATGCCATCAGGGTTGATTCGATACAAACATGAATTTACAGGCTAAAAATTTCACGGGTTTCATCCGGCATGTCTTATTCCATAAAAACAAGATTCATTTTCTCAAGAAGCGAGAAGCCAATACGCAGACGTAGGGATGCACCTTTGGAATGTGCTTCTGAATTCAATTGGCACAAGGAATGCTCATCTCCTTGGGCATCAATATGGGTGCCAGGAATTCGTCGAACCCTATTCATCCGAAATCATGCCATGTTTCGAGGATTGAATTGGTGCTGGATGTGGGGGTTATTGTCGGGCAAGAATGTTTTCTTATGAATTGATATTGAGTGAGAAAATTTTCAGCAGAAAATTCCTCTGAAATGGTAACCCCGTGTTGAGTTCGATTGTCAGGGGGGATTGGGATTTCGATTGGGGATTTCGATTGCGATTTCGATTGCGATTGCGATTTCGATTTGTTGCGAGTTGGATAAGTGGTGATGATGGGGAGGGTGGGTGTGATCATCAAGAAGCAGTATTACTGGGGGTATCTGGTTGTTGGGATGAGTCTGGTGCTCACCTACGCGATCTATTTCGGATCGATGTGGTTTTACGACGACTGGTACGATTACCGCCTGAAGTATCTCGCCAAGATCGGAAGCATGGGCACGACGATATTGATGTGCTGGGCGCTGATCCTGGCAGCGAGGTTGCGGGTGGTGGAGCGACTGTTCGGCGGGCTGGACAAGGTCTACAAGGCGCACCGCAGATTCGGTGAAGTCGCTTTGTACATTATATTTCTGCACCCGATTTTTCTGGCTCTCGATCCAGAATTCGACTTCCTTCGCTTTTTCTGGATCGCGCAAATGTCCGGCGAAGCGGGACATTACTATTATGCCCGGATGACCGGCCTGGCTGCCCTGACCGCCCTGGTCGGACTGACCTCGTTGTCCCTGTGGATCTCGCTGCCCTACCACGTCTGGAAACAGACGCACAATTTTTTCGGGCTGGTGCTGGTGCTGGTGATCTTCCATGGCGTCTTCGCCCAGGGCGAGATCATGTCGTATCCGCTGCTTGGCGCCTGGTTCATCGTGTGGGTTGCAATCGCGCTATGCTGCTATTTCTACATCCGGGTGCTCTACCGCTGGTTCGGGCCGCTCCACGACTACCTGGTGGATCATGTCCGGACCCTGGGCGACATCACCGAGGTATACCTTCGCCCACGGGACCCAAAGCGGAAAATGGCCTTTCACCCCGGCCAGTTCCTGTACGTCTACTTCGATTCGCCGGATCTGCGGGCCGAGCCGCATCCTTTCAGCATTTCGTCGGCGCCCCAGGCCGGGAACATCCGGATATCCGTCAAAAAGATGGGCGATTGGACAAAGCAGCTTCCCGTCCTCAAGCCGGATCAGCGGGCCTTTGTCTGGGGCCCCTACGGCAAGTTCGGCGACCACATGGCGGAGCATGCGGACAAGGAATCCGTTTTGCTGGCCGGCGGGATCGGAATCACGCCCTTTTTGAGCATGGTGGAGAATGAGGATTTTCTGGAAGGTAAATACAACAAGGCGCATCTCTTCTACAGCGTGCAGATACCGGAAGAAGCCTACTACCACGACGAAATCACGGAACTCGGCGTGAAGGAGGAATATCTGCACTACATTCCCCACTCTTCCGATTCCGAAGGCTATCTCACGCCGGAGGTCATCGCGGAGCGTGTGGGCGACCTGAAGACCAAGGTCTACCTGATCTGCGGACCGAAGGTGATGATGGATTCGCTGCGGGAAGAGCTCATGAAAGCCGGCGTGCCTTTTGAACAGATCTTCACGGAAGATTTCAGCATCATCTGATGCCCGGAACTTTGGGTTTGTCAGGTATAGGCTATCTGTCTGGGATAGAAGATAAAGATTATTTGAACCGCCCGCTTCGCTCAAGGCGCGGAGGACGCCAAGGAAAACATTTTAGAAAGCAGGGAAAGAGCTGCTTTCTAAAAGGATGCCTCACCCCTGTCGGGGTGATGTAACTTCGCCGTCAGGCGTGAAGCCCTTTTGCCTGCCGCATCTTTCCAGCGGAAGGCAAAAATTCTTCTTGGCGTCCCCTGCGCCTTGAGCGGAGCGGGCGGTTCCAATTTCATGAAACAGGGAGTTCGTTCTTCATAAGGACTCTCCAGCCAAAACAATCCCCAATTGCATCAAACGGAGGACGAGATGAACCAGGAATATCCAAAATCATCAATCATTCTGAACGGCCAGACCGCCGTGGTCACCGGCGGCAGTTCGGGCATCGGCGCGGGCATTGCCCGGGCTTTGGGCGAAGCCGGGGCGAACGTGGTGGTCAACTATTCCAGCAGCCGCGAAGGAGCCGAAGAGGTGGTCGCGGGGATCAGGGATCAGGGCGGGCAGGCCATTGCCGTCCAGGCCGACGTGAGCAGCGAGTCGGATGTGGAGGCCATGTTCCGCAAGACCGTGGAGACATACGGCACCGTGGACATCCTGATCAGCAACGCGGGAGTGCAGCAGGACGCGGCCTTTACGGAGATGACCCTGGACGAGTGGAACATGGTCATCAACATCAACCTGACCGGAAGTTTTCTCTGCGCCCGGGCCGCAACCCGGGAGTTTCTGCGCCGGGGCATGGTTCCGGAGCGATCTTCAGCCCTGGGCAAGATCATTTTCGTCAGTTCGGTGCATGAGATAATCCCCTGGTCCGGGCGGGTGAACTACGCATCCTCCAAGGGCGGCCTGATGCTGTTCATGAAAAGCATTGCCCAGGAACTGGGAGCCGAGGGAATCCGCGTCAACAGTATCGCTCCCGGCGCGATCAAAACGCCCATCAATCGCGAAACCTGGGATGACCCGGAATCTAAGGCCGAATTGTTGAAACTGATCCCGCGCCACCGGATCGGAGACCCCGTAGATATCGCCAAGGCGGCGTTATGGCTGGCTTCGGATGAGTCGGACTACGTCCACGGCACAAGCCTGGTCGTGGATGGAGGCATGATTCTCTATCCCGGCTTCATTTCGGGCGGATGAGCCGTCCCCCCTGGGACC
Source organism: Desulfonatronum thiosulfatophilum (assembly GCF_900104215.1). NCBI lineage: Bacteria > Pseudomonadati > Thermodesulfobacteriota > Desulfovibrionia > Desulfovibrionales > Desulfonatronaceae > Desulfonatronum > Desulfonatronum thiosulfatophilum. The sequence continues at coordinate 119,819 of NZ_FMXO01000015.1, forward strand.
GCCGCACTCCAGTGCGGCCTGTCCTGGATCGCACTCCAGTGCGCCACGCATCTTTCCTCGTCCGGGATCGTCGTTTCCAGTGCGGCGATCCCGGATGAGGCTGCGGTCTTTCGGTAATTTCGATTTGGATTGCGATTGCGATTTGGATTTCGATAGGTGTGATGGGTAGAGGATCGATCAGATGTCCAGAGGATCATGCCAGGCAGCATTTTTCTCCGGATTGAAAGCGGGGATGGCCTGATTTGTAAAGAACAAGCTCGATCTTTTCCTTCAACTCCGTAAGGTCGATGGACTTGCAGACGAAGTGATCCGCGGCCAGCGATTGCAGGTCTCGCTGGAATTCATCGCGGGAACTGCAGAGAATAACCGGCAGTTCGTAACCATGACGCCGAATTTCCCGCAACAGATCGAAGCCGGAACGATTGCCTTCCAGCTTGATGTCCAGGATGACCACATCCGGTTTTTCCTGCTGCAACAGATCAATGATATCTTTTGAACCGTCGGATGTGGCGACATCATACCCCGCATCCTGGAGTTCCTCAAAATAGAACAGCCGAATATAGTATTCATCGTCGATGACAAGAATCTTTGCGTTGTACATCTGAATCACCTTACCATGGCCACGGATGATCTGCCTCGCAAACCTCGTGGTTCTTTCGTAGTCATTGCGGATACAAATGCCGGAATGATCCGGCAGGGAGCGGGACCGGATACGGGGCTCCGTTATACATGCCGATGACATATCAATATCAATGCCAAAGCATGGCCGCGAGCAACACCATGGAATCATTTGTTTTCAGTACATGAAGAAGAACCATGAAACAAATACATTCCATGGTTGCAAGAACATATTCTTGCGAAGAGTTTCAGAATTCGTCGAGTGCTGAGGTGATCCGCAAGTTTTTTGAACCTATTGATCCTTGTCTGTGTCAATCCGGGTGAGTTGGCCAACATGAAAAGCGCCGTCTTCTGAATATAATCAAAAAAAGGGGCGGCTCCGAATAGGGGCCGCCCCTTGCCGATGATTACATTTTCAAACCGGCAATTTCTGCATTTTCGAGCAGGCGCTAATACTCCCTCCCCCCCACTTAACTGATAACTGATTAATTCTTCCCTTCCCTCCTCTTCTCAATACATAAAACCAAACAACCACAACGGAATCCTGCGACCGTGTCCCACTTCAAGATCATCCACCGCCAGGTATCCGGCGGGCAGGTCGTTGATCTGGTTTTGTTTTTTCCCCTTGCCCCCGACTTCAAAGGTCCATTTGCCCTGAACCAGGAAATCGCCCCGGGCCGGGACAGTCAGGCCTTCGTCCACCAGGCGCTGCCGGGGCAGGGCCGAGGCGATCTGGTTGGCGAAGAAGGTTTCCCGAATGTTGCCCGGATCAGGCGTCTGGGCCAGGGCTTGAGCTAGATTGGTATTGTCGAGGTAGACTTTTTCCGGCTTGGCCAGCAGTCCAGCCCCGCCTCCCGCCTGGCGCACCAAGCGCAACAGCCGGGCCTCTTGAAGTTTTTCCAGATAATCATAGATACTTGGTCTGGAGATCCCGGTCATGCGGGCCAGCTTTGCAATGTCCGGAATAATGGGCACGCTGGTGGAAATCAGGTAGAGCAGTTTTTTCAGCTTGCCGATCTGCCGAGGGGCGATGGAGGCCGCCAAGGGCAGGTCCATCTCCAAAATCTGCCCCATGACCGCGGTCAGTTTCAACGGATACTGTTCCACGCCCTCCAGGAAGAACGGGTAATAGCCATGTTCAAGATATGCCCGGAAGCACGGCAGAACCTTGATTCGCTGGACCACCGCCCCTGCCAGGGTGACATGATCCTCCAGGATCCGCTCCAGTGGCAGTGGGGCAAATTCCTGTTGATGGGCCAGCAAGAGGTATTCCCTGAACGAAAGGCCGTGTAGCTCGTGGACTAGGGCTCTCCGGCTCAGGTCCGCCTTCTGGGCGCTCATCCTCAGGATCGAGGAACCGGAAAAAACGACCCGCAGCCCCGGGATGGAGTCGTATATGGCCTTGATTTGCCGCGACCACTCCGGATGCTTGTGGACCTCGTCCACGCAGAGCAACTCGCCCCCATACGCGGCAAATGATTCCGCAAAATCAAATAGAGGCTGGGCCTCAAAGTAGGGGTGGTCGATGCTGACATACGCTGCCTTGTCACTGAAGCCGTAGATGTCCTTGATGCGCTGCAGCATCATTGTTGTCTTGCCCACCCCGCGAGCGCCCACGATCCCCAGCAGGCGATGGTTCCAGTCAATAAGGTCATGCAGATATCGCCTGGATTCGGTTAGACTGGAAAGCAGAGAGTGCTGCTGCGAAAAGAGTGCGTCCATAGCTTCAGCTATTTCCCGGTTTCATGAGGGATGAAGGTAGGCATTTCCCACTGGCCTTGAAATTCTCTTTACACATCAACCCATAAAATGTAAAACTAATTTTACACAAATCTGTTTTCTGTTAGAATCCGGCGCATAAGGTGTTCTGCCAATCCATTTTCGGACTTTAATTCATCAAACACCTTCTCCTGCGTATACACCAATAGGCGCGGTCGCTCCTTTAGCTTTGCCTCGAACAGCTTCGCTCAAATCGCCAAGGACGCCAAGAAAAGCATTTTTGAGAGGGAGCAGAGAATGAATGGATTCTGTTTGCGTCCATCGCCGACAGTCCGAGAACCTTTTGTCTCCGGCATCTTTCCAGCAGGAGCCAAAATTCTTTGCGCCCTTGGCGACTTATGCGAAGCGAGCGGTTCCCTTTTTCCAGGTCAACCATCACCCCCCAACCTCTTCATCGAATACACCCCATACACCCCGCCAACCGGCGTAAACCTCCGCTCATCCTTGGAATTCAGCAGGTGTTTCACACCGTCGAAGACCTCGGCCACGAACTCTTTTGAGCCGATGATGCCGCTGTCCGTGAAATACCGGCACCGGTGGCGGAAGACGTCGGCGCGGCTGAGGCGGTAGCCTTTTTTGCGTTCACGTTTGACCAGTTCCGGATCGAGCTGCTTGCCCTTGCCGGCATCCATGGCTCCGGTTTCGTATACGAACTGCCGGTATTTCCGAACGATCTCCTTTGGATCAAACTCGTTCCACTCCTTCAGGCCCAGGTCGAGGTCCAACAGGCCGTCCCGGTTGCCGGTCTGGACCAGGTATCCCAAACCGGACCAGCGATAATCCTCGGGTTTGCGAACCAGACCGGCCCGGACCGGATTCAGGTCCACATAGGCCAGCAGATTGACCAGGCTGGCTCCTTCCTGAACGATCATGCTCTTGAACCGGTCACCCCAGAAAAATCCTTTCCTGTTCCGACGCTTGTTGAAGTACCGCGTAAAGCCTTGCTTGATGTCCTTCACGAACGCTCCCAGGGTGACCAGTCGCCGACGATAGTCCTGCACCTGGTGCGGCATGATCACGGCATCATCGCCGAACTGCTTCCGGTAACGCTTCACGATCTCATCATCCGTTGCCGCCTCTTCAGTATGCATCCTGACAACAAGATGAAAATGGTTGCCCATTAAACTAAACCCCAACAAGTCAACAAAATAGAACTTGCTCAACCTGGCCACAATGGCCATCAGGTGATCCTTCTCGATATCCTGCAACGGAAAGCCCTCCAAGGCTGTCCTGGACATGACGTGATAAATCGTCGGACGATCTTCCCGAACAAATCTGGCTATGCGACCCATGATTGACTCCTTTGGCTGAAAAATAACCGGAGAAATGAAGCTAATCCCGGACAACTGCGCCTGTCAAATATGAACCTGTCCCTACTCTCCCCTGCAAATGTATGTCTGGTCGGTAACCAATCTCGACCCAAGCGAGAGAATAAAAACGTCGGCTGCGGGCAACAATTCATAGCACCCCGGATTTCTCAAGCCGGGATGTTCAGGGAATCTCCATCTTCCCACTTGACTTTCTTATCATGGATGTCCTTTTTTTCCTTCCTGGACATGACATGATAAATCGCCGAACGATCTCGATTTCCCCGAATAAATCTGGCTATGCGACCCATGGTTGACTCCTTTGGCTGAAGAATAACCGGAGAAATGAAGCTAATCCCGGACAACTGCGCTGTCAAATATGAACCGGTCCCTCTTATCCCCTTAATATAACTAAAAGGGGGGCCGTAGCCCCCCCTTTTAGTTATATTAAAAAAAGAATTATGGATCAGCTGCCTTCTGCTGGCGCTGCTGCCCCAGGCACACACGTGAATGTAGATTGTGGGTTTGATAGACCAGAGCAAGTAATTGTAACCTTGCTTACTTCATAAGTGCCACCACCATAAACAACTCTTCCATGATTTGTTACGAATACATAGTCTGGATCAGTCGGATCATCATCGATATAACAAGCAAGCTCATATTCTAAAGCTTCCGCTGGCACCAGTGTGGTATCTAGCTCAGGGGCAACCTTAGGGGTCGAAGTAGCTGCATCCATAGTATCAGCTGCTGCATAAGCAGCTCCAAGCATATTCATGCACTGCTTAACAGTAGCCTGACCAGCAGTAGCCGCCGAACGCGCCTTATACTTCCCAAACTGTGGAATCGCAATCGCCGCCAGAATCCCGATAATCGCCACAACGATCAACAATTCGATCAACGTAAAGCCTTGTTCCCCTTTCCTCGGCATTGTCATGGACATGATGTCTCTCCTTTGAAAATGTTTTGCCCGTTGCGTTTTGGTGTTGCCTAAACGCCGCCACGTAAGTCACCAGTACTGAATGATTGTCCTTCTGGCGCGGGCTTTTCGAAGAGAGGGATCAGGGAGGAAAAAAGAACGTGTTGCATTCCTGCCATCAACTCTGACTTCTGCCGGGCTTTGCCTTAACTGCATCGGCTCTGCCCAGTGTGTCCGGCAACCCTGCCGCCATGTCCCACCCGCTTTGCTGTGCGAGGCGGGCAAAATTTAGGCCGTCGGCTTTGCGTCCCACCCTTTCGGATGGTTTGCCCTTATCAGACTTCGTCATTCAGTTGTCTGCATTACGCATAAGATAGGGAACCTTGTCAAGGGCAGGATGCAGAAATTGTTGAAGGTTGATGCAGCAAGTAATTAAATTACTGTTTTAACGAGATTGATCAAGCGATTATTTGCATATCCGGCGAGGTTGGATATCGGCAGTGAATTTGTCTTTTTAGATCCAGATATATTGAATTTCGGGCATTTTTGGCTGTGCCATCTTTAATAAACGGTGCTACTCTGATCTTATGTAGTCTGCCCTGAAAATAGGTCAACTATTTAAAATTGTTTGACATTTTTTCTATTTCGTAGTACATTTTCAACCAGTTACTGCAGTATTTCTGTAATAAGCCGGTCGAAAAATCACTGATTTTGGAGTGACTATGAAGGCGAAAAAGAAAAATTGTAATCAAGGCAACTTCCTCTATCCGGATTTGTTGAAACAACTCAATCCCCATCATTCTCTGCTTCAACTGGCTAAACAGATCCCTTGGCAGCACTTCGATGATGAGTTTACGGTTTACTACAGCGAGAAAGGGCGCCCAGCAAAACCAATCCGGCTCATGGTCGGGTTGATGATCCTCAAGCAA